>JBLMXA010000646.1:0-3574 GCA_050257515.1 Acidobacteriota bacterium
CACCAGCGCGTCGACCTGCGCTTCGTCGTCGTCGCTCCACCGGGTGCCGAGCGCACCGACGTAGTCGTTCCACTGCGCGAGCGTGCGCGGCCCCGCGATGACCGACGAGACGATCCGGTTCGCCCACAGCCACGCGAGCGCGAACTGGAGGAGCGTGCGCCCGGTCTTCGCCGCGTGCGCTTCGAGCTTCTCCGCGACCGCGAGCGCCTCGGGTCGGAAGTCGGTCTCGAGCATCCGCTTGTCGTTGCGCCCGGCGCGCGAGTCGTCGGGGCGCGCGCCGCCGCGATACTTGCCGGTGAGGACACCGCGGCCGACCGGCGAGTACGGGGCGACGCCGATGCCGTAGTAGTCGCACGCCGGCAGCAACTCCGTTTCCGGCATCCGGTCGAGCAGGTTGTAGTGCGGTTGGCAGACGACCGGCCGCGGGACGCCCTGCGCCTCGCACTCGGCGACGACCTCCGCCACGCGCCAGCCGCGGAAGTTCGACACGCCGAAGTAGCGGATCTTGCCGCTGCGGATCAGATCGCCGATCGCGCCGATCGTCTCCTCGAGCGGCGTGTCGGCGTCGTCGCGGTGCAGGTAGTAGACGTCGATCCAGTCGGTGGACAGGCGCTCGAGGCTGTCGTCGCACGCCTGCATGATCCAGCGGCGCGAGAGGCCGCCGTCGTGCGGCCGCTCCGTCATCGGGTTGAACACCTTGCTCGCGACGATCCAGCGCCGGCGCTGCGCCTTGATGGCGGCGCCCACGATCCGCTCCGCGGCGCCCTTGCCGTACGCGTCCGCCGTGTCGATGAAGTTGACCCCCTGGTCGAACGCGGCATCGATGATCCGCTGCGCGTCGGCCGCCTCGGTGCGCACGCCGAACATCATCGTGCCGAGGCACAGCGCCGACACCTCGAGGCCCGAGTCGCCGAGCCGCCGGTATTCCATCGCGCTCACGGCAGCGACGGCCGTTGCAGCCGCTCCATGTTCGGGACCGGCAGCGCGCGGCGGAGCACCGTCTCGCCGAGCCAGTCGGCGGCGCGGCGCGCGCGGTCCGCGACGACCTCGGGGGGAAGCTGCAGGTAGTCGTCGTTGTAGACGTCGAAGCTGTAGTCGCCGTAGTAGCCGCAGGCGTCGAGCCGCTTCACGAGCAGCGCGAGCGCCTCGCTGTGCGCACCTTCGCCCGGGAAGACGCGGAAGTGGCGCGCCGTCGCCTCTTCCTCCTCGACCGAGCGGATCTCCTGCCACATGTAGTCGGAGAGCTGGACCAGGAAGATCTGGTCGGGATCGACGGCCTCGACGTCGTCGGGCGGGACGCCGGCGGCGATCACGTCGAACGCGTCGATCGCGATGCCGAGGTTCGGGCAATTCGCCTGGAACACGAGGTCGCCGGCGGCGGCGAAGTCCTTGACCGTGCGGCTTCGCGCGAGGCCCTTGAAGGCGATGCGGATGCCGAGCGGCACGGCGAGCATCGCGAGCTTGCGCAGGTCGCGGACGACGGCGCCGGCGCTCGCGTCGGCGTGCGCGGACGTGGAGGCCTCGACGACGAGCAGCCGCGAGCCGATCTGGAAGCAGACGTCGAGCAGCGCCTTGGCGACGTCGAGCTTGTACGCATGGAGCTGGCCCGCGAGTCCCTCGAAGTCGCGCAGCGCCTCGAGGCCCGTCGCGCGGAGACCGGACTCGCGAACGGCGCGGGCGCCGGCGGCGGCGCCGCCCGCGTGTCCGACGACGTCGGCCGCCGCGATCATCACCTGCGCGAAGCCGGCCGTGCGGGCCGCGGCGAGCTTCGACTCGAGCGATCCGGCGAGCGACGCGGTGTCGATGCCGATGTCGGCGTAGTTCATCGCGGAGCGCGGTCGGCGTGGACGAGCTCGAACATCACGCCGCCCAGCACGGGCTTCGTGATCGCGCCGCGCTCGCTCGGTCGCACGCTGTCGGTGGCGACGAACTCGACGCCGCGCCGCGCGAGCTCGGCCACCGCGCCCATGACGTCCGGCGTGCCGAAGCCGATCCGCTGCAGGTGCTCTTCCGCGGGCGCGAAGCGCGCCGTCTCGTCGGGCTCGATCAGCTGCAGGTAGAACGTGCCGCAGGGACTCCTCAGCAGGTGCCCCTTCGGCATGATCCCGAATCGGACGCTGTCCGGCACCGCGGTGAAGCCGAAAATCTGCCGGTAGAACTCGCTCCAGTCCGCCCCCCGGTCGGCGCCGACGTACTGGACGATGCCGAAGAAGTCCATGCCCGCGAGCGCCGGCGGGTTCGCGTCCACCGTCGGCAGCCGATGGAAATCGATGTCGTAGATCGAGAAGTCGCGGTAGCGGTCGACGAAGTAGACGAGGCTCTCGCCCACGCCGTGGATCGCCGGGATGTTGAGCTCCATCGCCCGCGCGCGCGGCGGGATCGCCCACGCGCCCAGGTCGAGCGCGCGGCGGAATGCGGTCTCGGCGTCGTGCACGCGGATCGCGAACGCGCTGATGATCGGGCGCTCGACCGGCTGCACCGTGCGCGGAACGTCGGCCGCCTGCGCGTTCACGACGACGTTCATCGCCCCCTGGCGGTAGAGCTCGACCTCGCGCGAGCGGTGCCGCGCGACCGGACGGAAACCCATCGCCTCCAGCACGGCGCCCAGCGCCTGCGGCTTCGACGTGGCGAACTCGATGAACTCGAGCCCGTCCATGCCGAGCGGATTCTGCGGTTCGGGGACCGCTTCGCGGTCGAGGGCGGTCGTCATTGCGGGTCCTGGCTTCTCGTTCGACGCACGCGGCGCGCCGTCGGCACGATCATAGCGTAACGCGCGTCGCCGCGCGTCAGGGCAGCAGCAGCGAACCGAGCTCGAGCGCCGCTTCCTGCAGCGGCTGGTAGTAGCGCGCCGCCATCTCGTCGCGCGGGACGAGCCGTCCCTGCAGGATGACGTTGATCCCGGCGACGTAGTGGCCGCCCGCGTCGCGCACCGGCACCGCAAGCGTGCACAGCCGCGGCTCCATCATCTGACTCGCGAACGCGTAGCCCGATTCGCGGACGGCCGTGAGCAGCGGCATGAGCTTCGCGGCCGAGCTCGGCGTGTAGTCGGTGAACGGGTGGAAGCGGGCGCGTCCGAGGTAGGCGTCGAGCTCGTCCTGCGGCAGGTGCGCGAGCATCACGTGGCCGATCGACGTGCAGTACGCCGGCAGCCGGCGCCCGACGTTGAGCGACGGCGACATGATCCGCGACGACGTCGAGCGCGCGATGTAGACGATCTCGTCCCCGTCGAGCGTCGCCAGCGAGCAGGCCTCGCGCAGCGACTCGCCGAGGCGGTCCAGGATCGGCTGCGCGAGGACGGCGATCGGCGAGGCGGACAGGTAGGCGTGCGAGAACGACAGCACGCGCGGCCGCAGGTAGAAGCGGCGGGCCTCGTCGACCGCGGCGAAGCCGAGCTTGACGAGCGTGTGCAGGCTCCGCCGCGCGGCGGCGCGCGGAATTCCGGTGCGGTGGCTGACCTGCGCGATCGACATCCGGCGGCGCTTGTCGGACAGCGCGAGCAGGACCGCGAGGCCGCGGGCCAGCGCGGTGACGAAATCGGGGTCGTCGGCGAACTGCTCGATCGTGTCGGCGGCCA
>JBLMXA010000647.1:0-4124 GCA_050257515.1 Acidobacteriota bacterium
CCTGGCGTCGAACGTGACGCCAGGCGCGAACACGATCGGCTCCTTCTTGTCTCGCGCGGACGGCGGCGCGGGTAGCGGGATCGTCTCGGGCGTCGGTCCGCTGCCGGGCGGATAGACGAGCTGCATCATCGAGCAAACCGGCAACGGTCGCTTGCCGACGACGAACGGCCGGAACGCCCATTTCGCGATCGCGTCTGCGAATACGTCCTTCGCGGCGATCGAGGTCGTCTCGCGCGACTGCGCGCGCGTCACCGCCCCGGTGCCGTCGATGCACACCTTGAACCACGCGAACGCGCCGTGGACATGTGGAGTGACGTCGAGCTCGAGCGTCTTCGCGCGCTCGGGATCGATGGGCCCGTCGTGATCGCCGGCCGCGCGCAGCGCCTCGAGCACCTGCGGCGCGATCGTCGGCAGCGCATCGGCGTTGTCCCGGCGCGCCTCCCACCCGATCCAGGTGAGGTGAGGGCCCGAGAGCTCCTGCACGACGCGCGCCTCGATCTCGAACCCGGGTGAGTAGGTCAGCACCGTGGTGTCGGCGAGTGCGTCGGAGCGCGAGCTCTGTGCCCAGTGCAGAGTCGCCAGGCAGCGCGCGAATTCGTGGAACCGTTCGGGCGCGATCTTGCCGCCGCCCGAGAACCGCGCGCACGTCGCGTCGGAGAACCACAGCCCGCCGTCGACGACACTTTCCTGGAGGAGGCGCTCGATCGCGGCCGCATCGCCCGAGGCAGCGACCAGCGCATTGCCCTCGACCACCCGCTGATTTTCCTTCGGGATGCCGGGACCACAAGCCACCACAGCGACCGCAAGCGCCACGACTCGCATGCGCCGTAGAATTGCACGATGCGCTCGACGCTGCTGGCCCTCACGTTCGTGTGCGCTCCCGCGCTCGCCCGCGCCGATCCATGCATGGTCGTCGACGCCGACACCGCCGCGGCGGCCGCGAAGCTGCTGAAGGACGCGACCGTCGTGACCTATTGCGCGCCGTGCAGCGACGCCGCGCCGTCGGCATCGAAGATTCGTCCGAAGGTCGAGCTCGCCGCGCGCTCGGTGAAGCTCGATGGCACCGAGATCGACCTCGCGTACACGTACGTGCAGACCGGCAAGTCGACGTTCACGAACGTCGGCCTGATGGTCGGCTGCGGTGCGACCCGCGTGCCGGGCTTCATCGACCCCGCGAAGCTCGCGCGCAAGCCGGCGAGCAAACCGGCCGCGAGCAAGCCGTGCGATCCGCTCGAGCACATGCACGGCTGCGATCGCTGACTACTGCTTCTTGCCGACGAGATCGAACGTCGAGCTCGCCGCGTAGCCGTTCACCATCACGCCGATCGGCGCCGGCTGCGACAGCGTGACCGTGCAGGTCTCGGCGGAGCCGTTGAGGTACGGTCGGCAATCGTACTTCGACAGCGTCGGCGGCGAGCCGATGCGCACGTACAGGTCCGCGTCGCCGGTGCCTGTGAGATCGAACTCGTAGGTGCCGGCTTCGAGCGTCGGCGTCGTCCACGTCTTCGTCGCGCCGCGCGCGACCGTGCCGTGATCCTTCAGGCCCGCCCACGGCTGCGGCTGGCCGCCGCCGCCGGGCGTGAACGCGTTGTCCTGCTCGCCGGTGACCATCACGAGCTGCGAGCCGTCGACGTTGTTGAAGATCTGCTCGTACGTCATCGGCGCGTCGTACGACATCAGGCCGCGGAACATCGCCATCGACGCGCCGGCCATCGACGCGAAGAACGCGGGCTCGCCGTTGTTGACGATGTCGATGTACTTCCAGCCCGTCGTGTCGTCGGGGTTGAGTGCCTGGTGCGCGGCCGACAGCGAGTTGTCGATGTACGCGAACGTGTCGCAGCCGTTCATGAACACGACGACGTACTGGCCGGCGACCCACTTGCCCGCGCCGGCGAGCGCGCGGATGTTGCTGCCGAGCCCGGCGTGGCCGTTGTAGACGATGAAGTCGGCGCGCGTCGACAGCGACTCGTAGCGCGCGCGGAAGGTCGGGTCCTGGAGGCCGGTGTTGATGTTGTCGGTGAGCAGCGCGACGACCTTGACGGTGCGGCCGTCGGCGAGCGTCGCGTCGAACTCGATGTCCGGAGCCGAGACACCCGGATCGGCCGGCACGTTCGCGGGGATCGTCGTCAGGTTGTGCGCGCCGAGCTCGCTCTTCATCAGGCCCACGAACTCGTTGTAGCCGTCGATGCCGGCGTCGCCGCTCGTGGCGCCGTCCTCGTACTTGCCGAAGATCGCGACGACGTTCAGCGCCTTGTCCTCCCAGACCTTGTCGTACTCGGGGAACTTGCCGGTCGTCTGCGTGCCGCTCGGCGTCAGCGCCGCCTTCGTCTTCACGACGTCGGCGTCGGCGAGCTTGCAGCCCGAGTTGCTCGGCCGGAAGTAATAGAACATCGAGCCCGAGTCGACGTCGTGCGCGCCCCAGTCGACGCAGCTGGCCTTGTACTTCGCCGTGAACGCGTCCTGGCCCGCGCTCGACACGTCGAGCGGGAGCGCGAGGTCGAGCTGATCCGGCACCGCGTGCGACTTGCTCCAGATGATCGGCATCTTCGCCGAGTAGGTGATCTGGGTCTTGCCGTCGCTCGTCGTCGTCTTCTGGACGTTCGTGATCTCGGTGCGATCGATGCGGCCGACCGCGACCAGGCCGTTGAGCTGGCCGACCGTGTAGAGCAGCTGATCCTGGATCGTCTGGGTGTCGCTCCACGAGTAGTCGGTGACGAGCTTGCCGGTGAGCTCCGCGGTCAGGAACACGCCGTTGGCGCTCGCGTCGGCCTTGCCGGGGTCGGACTTGATCGTCTCGCCCGCGAACGGGTCGTCGGTGGCGCACGCCGGCGCGAGGGCCGCAGCGGCGAGGAGATAGGCGAGGCGCTTCATGGCCCCGCCTTTCAGCAAGCGCGATGCCGCGCGTCATGGGGCGTAATGCCCCGAGATCACGTGGCCCGCAGTGGCTACTCGGGTTGCAGCGGCTACCGCCGTTGCGTCACTCCCACGCGATGTCCATCTCCTCGTCGTCGCCCATGCCCTTCTCGAGCACGGCGAGGAGCTCCGGATCGGCACCGTTGTCGGACAGCAGCTCGAGCGTGTCGCGATCGACGAAGTAGTTCATGTCGTCGTCGTTCTCCTCCTCGAGCTGTTCGACGAGGAACGCGAGCTGCTTGTCGTCGATGGTTCCGATCTCGTCTCCGGTATCGAGGCGGATCAAGCGAGGCATGATGCAGAGTCTGCCGAGTCCGGTGGGCCGTGGTCAATGCCCACGTATGCTACAAGGCAGGCGTGAGCGAGCTGCCGGAGCGCAGTGACGTCGTCATCGTCGGCGCGGGCTTCGCTGGCGCGGCGACCGCGAGCGCGCTCGCGCGGCGAGGCGTGACCGACGTCGTCGTGCTCGAGCGCGAGACCGAGCTGGGCCGCTACGCGAGCGGGCGCAGCGCCGGGCTCGGCCGCCAGCTCGCGGAGGACGACGATACGACGGCGCTGACCGTGCACGGCGCGCAGCTGCTGCGCGAACGCGCCTCGTGGACCCACAGCGGAGGCCTGCTCAGCTTCGACGACGTCGCGCACGCCGAGGCGTATGCGGCGCGCGCGGCGCGGTTCGAGATCACCGCCGAGGTCGTCGACCGCGACGGCGTGCTCGCGCGCTGGCCGTACCTCGACGAGGTGCGCATCGCGCGCGCGCTGTGGATCCCGAGCGACGGCACGATCGACGTCGCCGCGCTGCTGCGCGAGCTCGCCGCCGGCGCGCGCATCGTGCTCGGTACGGGCGTCACCGCGGTCGAGCCCGGACCGCGCGTGGTCACCGCCCGCGGCGCGATCCGCGCGCGTGTCGTCGTCGATGCCGCGGGCGCGTGGGCCGGCGAGACCACCGGCGGACCGCCGCTCGAGTCGTTCAAGCGCCACGTGTTCCTGCTCGACGCCGCCGCCGGCGACGCCGTGCCGTGGGTGTGGCACCTCGGCCGCGGCGAGCTCTACGTGCGCGCCGATGCCGGCCGCGTGCTCATGTCACCGTGCGACAAGTCGCCGTGCGCGCCCGGCGACCAGCAGCCCGATCCGGTCGGCGACGCGCAGCTCGCGCACGCGCTCGAGACCAGCGCGCCGGAGCTCGCGCGCGCGCCGATCACGCGGCGGGGGGC
>JBLMXA010000648.1:0-32007 GCA_050257515.1 Acidobacteriota bacterium
GCTCGAGCAGTGCGGTGCGACGGTGATAGACGAGCGTCGCGACGAGCGCACCGGCGGGCAGCGCGTCGAGTGGCAGCTCGCGCGCGCGGAGCTCGTCGTCGATTGCACGCCGACCGGGCTCGATGCCGCCGCCGACGCCGCGTTTGCCGCCGCGCTGCCACTCGACGCGCTGCCCGCCGGTGCGCTCGTCGCGACGCTCGTCTATCACCGTCGCACCGCACTGCTCGAGCGTGCCGCGGCACGCGGTCACCCGACCCTCGACGGCCGCGCGATGCTCGTCCATCAAGCCGCGCGCGCGATCGCGATCTGGACCGGCCGGGAGCCGCCGGTCGACATCATGACTCGCGCGCTCGACGCGGCGCTCGTGAAGTCCGCGTGAAGCGCGGAAGCGTCGCGGGAAGTCATGCGTAGGACGGGCACGGGCGCTGCAAACCTGCTCGCCCGACTCTCCACGCCCGAGGTGAACGTGAGGAACTTCCGCCGGTTCCGTACAGGCTGCGTCGCGCTCGTGTGCCTGGGATTCACAGGTGCCGGTGTCGTATGGGCCGATCCCGCCACCTCGGCGGACGCGCTCGTACCGACCGCGCCGAAGTCGTCGAACGGCTCGACGGCAAGAGTGGGCACCGCGGTCGGCTTCATCTACGGCTCGCCGTCGGACGTGCTCGCGCTCGGCCTCACCGCCGCGATCGGCCAGCGGTTCGGCCGCCTCGGTCTCGAGGCCGAGTACACGTGGCTGTCGTTCGAGACCCACGGCACGTACGAGACCGCGCTCGGTCCCGTCGACGGCAACATCGCGATCGGCAGCGGCCAGCGCGCCGCGGTGATGGCGCGGTTCGACGCGCTGCGCTTCGGCCCGCGCGTCTCGAAGGATCGCTCGCTCATCACGATCTACGTCGAGGGCGGTGCGGGAGTCGCGTGGAATCACTGGACACGGCCCGCGTACAACCAGCAAGGCCGGCTCGTCCCCGACGACACCAAGCGCGACGAGGCCCAGGGCGGCTTCGGCCTGATGATCTTTCCGCACCGCGTCGCGTGGCTGCTCGGCTGGCGGTTCGCGCTGTCGCCGCACGAGGCGATGACCGGCGCGGTGTGCCGCAGCTCGGATGCGTCGAGCTGCCAGGTGGTCCCGATGATGGATTCGGGTGGTTACGTCGATCGCTCGATGCTGTTCCAGTCCAGCCTCGAGTTCACCTTCTGAGCTAGTTGCCGGCCGGCAGGTCCGGCGGCGGCGGCACGCCCGTGCCGGTCTGCTGCGTGCCCTCTCCGGAGGGGGGCGCCTGCGCCGGCTGCTGCGAGCCGTTGCACTGGACATCGTCGACGCAGTCGCCGTGCTTCGTCGAGCACTCCATGCGGCCGTCCATCGCGTAGACCGGCTGGATCTCCTTCTCGGCGGTGTCCGGCATGGTCTTGCAGCAGCAGTTGGCGGGCACGTCGGAGCCGCCCTCGACGATCGCACCTTCATGCTTGGTCTTCGGGCTGCCGCAGGCGGCCGCCACCATCAACGTCGCAGCGAGGAATCGCATGCGCAGGTCCTAACACATTGTCGCCAGCGGTGGATCTTCCTTGCGGGAGGTCCGCTTCTGACGAATCCTGGATCCATGAGGCTCGCCGCCGCCTTGGTCGTCGTCGTGCTGGGTGGACTGGGGACCGCGGTGGCGGGGCCGACCGCCCGCTTCGGGTTGACGTTCGCGATGGCCGACAAGGTCGCGCCGAGCGACGTCCACCAGATCGGCCCGCTGATCGCGCTCGGCGATCGCGTCGGTCCATTCGTCGGCGAGGTCGAGTGGGCGTACCTGTCCCTGTTCGATCCGCAGGCGAGCCCCGACGGCGTGCACCGCCTCGGCGTCACGCTGCGCGCCGATCTGTGGCGCGACGTCCGCATGACCGCGTGCACGAACTTCGCGTGCACGCACGCGAAGTCGATCTACGCCGAGGCCGGCGCCGCCGAGCGCTACGGCACCTGGATGCTGCCGAACCTCGCGCCGGGCAGCGGGCCGCGGCCCGAGGCTCACGTCGGGCTCGGCATCGAGACCGACAACCAGGCCTATCCGAACCGCTACGGCTGGCAGTTCGGCGTGCGCGTCACGTTCGCGCGCACCGACGAGTACATGTTCGCGTGCCGCGGCGGTGCGTCGTGCAGCAACGGCTCGACGACGGTCGGCGGCAACCTCGCCGGGGCCGTGCTCGTCGAGTGGATGTACCTGCTCGGCCGCTAGACCGCGCGCCACGCGGCGGTGAGCACGCCGATGATCGCGGCGAGCCACGTCGTCCCGGCGGTGAGCGCCGCGAGCCCGACGACGATCGGCGCGATCGTGCGGCCGTCGCGTTCGGGGTTCCATAGCGAGAGCACGAGCAGCAGCGCGGCGGCGACGAACATGCCGAGCGCGACCCAGTGCTCCTTGACGTCGAACCAGCGCGCTGCCGCGGTCGCGCGCCGCACGAGCTCGGCGGTCGCCGTGGGCTGGCTCGGCGCGGCGTGCTCGCGCTCGGCGAGCCGCGCGAGCTCCTTGCCGCGCGCGGAGGTGTCCGCGACGATCGCGCTCGCGTTCTCGAGGTAGGCGACGCGGACCTCGACCTTGTACGTCGGATACATCAGGTTGCCACACGCGAACGTCGCGAGCTGCAGCGCGAGCACGAGCCACGCGAACCTGACGACCGCGCGGCGGCGGCCGCCGGCGCCGCGCACGTAGCGGCGCAGCCACAGCACGAGGTGCGTCGCCGCACCGACCGCGGTGACGCCGAGGCCGGCGTGGAGCACCAGCAGCCAGCGCGCGGCGGACTCGGACAGCACGCTCCTTTATAGCGTGATCGAGCCGCCGCCCCTCATCTCTACGAGCTATCGACCGTCTCGAGCGCCCTGCCGAACGCCTCGGCCGTGCCGGTGAGCACGGGGAAGTGCCGAAGTGCATCGGGGCGACTTGCCTCGCCCAAGACCGAAAACGCCGAGAGGCCCTCGCGGGCCTCCCAGTTTTTCGGTCTAACTAAGTGCTAGCCGTGCTGGTGCCGGCGGATGAACGTCGGCACGTCGAGCTCGCTGTCGGTGTCGATCTCGCCCGCGAGCACGGCCTTCATGCTCGGCCGCGACTGCGCGCGCTTGCGATCGGGCTGGACGAGCGGCGCGCCATCGGCGGGCGCCGGGCCGGAGCCGGCGGCGAGCTTCGCGGAGAGATCGCCTTCGGGCACCGGATCCGACAGATCGGCGAGCGCGCGCTCGACCGCGTGGACCTGGGCGTCATCGGGCATCTCCCACGCGAGCTCGATGTCGGGCTCGTCGGCGGGGGGGGCCGGGCGCGGCGCCGGCTTCGCGGGCGGGCGCGGCGGGATCGGCGGCGGATAGTCCTTCGTGATCTGCGTCGACGGCTCGTACGGCAGCGTGATCTGCGTCGGCTTGGCCTTCGCCGTGGTCATGCCGCGCGACGGCTCGACGATCACCTCGGTCTTCGCGCCGCGATCGAAGCCGGTGGCGATCACGGTGATGCGCACCTCGTCGCTGAGGTTCGGATCGATGACCGAGCCGAAGATGATGTTCGCGTCCTCGTGCGCGGCCTGCTGGATCAGCGAGCTCGCCTCGTTGACCTCGTGGAGCGTGAGGTCCGGGCCGCCGGTGATGTTGATGAGGATGCCGGTCGCGCCCTCGATCGAGACGTCCTCGAGCAGCGGCGAGCTGATCGCCATCTCGGCGGCCTCGGTCGCGCGGCGCTTGCCCGAGCCGATGCCGGTGCCCATGAGCGCGCGGCCCATGCTCGCCATGATCGTGCGGACGTCGGCGAAGTCGACGTTGATGAGCCCGGGGACGGTCATCAGGTCGCTGATGCCCTGCACCGCGTTGAGCAGCACGCTGTCGGCCTTGCGGAACGCCTCGACCATCGAGGTGTTCTGGCCGACGAGCGCGAGCAGCCGGTTGTTCGGGATCACGATCAGCGTGTCGACCGCCGCGGCGAGCCGGTCGATGCCCTCGACCGCCTGGCGCGCGCGCTTCTTGCCCTCGAAGCCGAACGGCTTCGTCACGACGCCGACGGTGAGCGCGCCGCAGTCGCGCGCGATCTGCGCGATGACGGGCGCGGCGCCGGTGCCGGTGCCGCCTCCCATGCCCGCGGTCACGAACACCATGTCGGCGCCCGCGATCACGTCGGCGATCTGCTGCATGCTCTCCTCGGCCGAGCGGCGCCCGACCTCGGGGTTGGCGCCGGCGCCGAGCCCCTTGGTCAGCGCGTTGCCGAGCTGGATCTTGTGCGGCGCCATGTTGGCCTCGAGCGCCTGCATGTCGGTGTTCGCCACCACGAACTCGACGCCGTCGAGGTTGCCGCTGATCATGGTGTTGACCGCGTTGCCGCCGCCGCCGCCGACACCGATGACGAGGATCTTTGCGTGACTGACGTCGTCGAATTCGATGAGTGCCATGGTTTGGATTGCCCCCTGGTAGGCCCATATGAAAGTGGCGGATCCACGGGGGCAACTTTTTGCCCCCAGGAACAAGCAGCCGGCGCGGCGCGTTCGCAGCAGGTGAGCCTGCTCGTCCTCGCCGCGGCCTCGACAGCCCCCGTGTCGCCGACCGACTTCTCCGAGATCCTCGCTCCGGTCGAGATGCCGGCCGATGCGATCGCCGATCCGTGTACGCCCGCACCCGACACCCAGCTGCGCTGCACGACGATCGCGAGCAAGAAGCTCGCGGGCATCGGCCGCGTCGACATCCGCAGGAGCGCGCGCGACGACCAGCCAGGCTACGGCATCGAGATCGTCATCGTGACCGACCACGACGGCATGTTCGTGCTGCCGATGATCGGCTTCGGCGAGATCAGCGACCTCACGAAGACCAACGAGGCCACCGGCGGCCTCTCCGTCGACATTCGCGCGTTGAAGCCGCTGCCGGACGACCCGAGCGGGACCGGGCCGGCCGTCGGCATCGAGCTCGCCTATGCCGGCGCGCTGTCGCCGAACTGGAAGGATACCTTCAAGGGGTACGTCTGGCGCGGGTCGATCTGGATCGCGTGCGAGCCGGAGGACGGCGGCGTCGCCTGCAAGGCGCTCCAGGTCGGCGGCGCGTTCGGCCACTGCCGCGCGACTGGCTGGCGAGGTCGGGACGTGCAGCTCCGCTGCGAGCACGCCGTGCACCTGTGATCAGCGTGGCTCGGCGGCGCACGTCGCAGGGGTGAACGGCGCGCTAGAAGATCTCGGCGAGCCGGCTCCACGCACGCTTGAACATGCCGGGGCGGTCCTCGCCGCGCGCGGGGGCCTGCACCTCGCGCGTCTGCGCGGCGCCGAACATCACGAGGCCGACGCCGGTCGAGTACGCCGGCGAGCGCACGACGTCGACGAGGCCGCCGATCTTTGTCGGCACGCCGCGCCGCGTGGGCAGCGACAGCACCTGCTCGGCGATCTCGCACACGCCGTCCATCGCGACCGCGCCACCGGTCAGCACGATGCCGGCCGCGAGGCCGTCGTAGTAGCCGGAGCGCATCAGCTCCTTCTTGACGTGCTCGAAGATCTCCTCGACGCGCGGCTCGATCACCTGGACGAGCTCGAGGCGCGGGATCACGCGCGGGCCGCGGCCGCCGACCGACGGCACCTCCATCGTCTCGCCGTCCTCGACGTTGCCGCGCCACGCGCAGCCGTACTTCTTCTTGATCTTCTCCGCCGAGTCGAGCGGCGTGCGCAGCACGGTCGCGATGTCGTTCGTGACGTGGCCGCCGCCGAGCGGCAGCACCGACGTGTGGACGATCGCGCCGTCGGCATAGACCATGACGTCGCAGGTGCCGCCGCCGATGTCGACGAGCGCGACGCCGAGCTCCTTCTCGTCGTCCTCGAGCACCGCTTGCGACGACGCGAGCGATTCGAGCACGATGTCGGAGACCTGCAGGTTGCAGCGGTTCGCGCACTTGATCACGTTCTGCGCGCTCGCGACCGCGGTAGTGACGATGTGGACCTTCGCCTCGAGCCGCACGCCCGCCATGCCGAGCGGATCGCGGATGCCGTCCTGGTCGTCGACGACGTACTGCTGCGGCAGCACGTGCAGCACCTCGCGGTCCATCGGGATCGCGACCGCCTTCGCCGCGTCGATCACGCGCGCGATGTCGGCCTCGCGGACCTCCTTGTCCTTCACCGCGACGATGCCGTGCGAGTTGAGCCCGCGCACGTGCGCGCCGGAGATCGCGGCGTACACCGTCGAGATCTCGCATCCGGCCATGTTCTCCGCCTCGTCGACGGCCTGCTGGATCGAGCTGACGGTCGCGTCGATGTTGACGACGTAGCCGCGGCGCAAGCCCTTCGATGGCGCGGTGCCGATGCCGATGATGTCGATGCCGTCCTCGGTCACCTCGCCCGCGATGCACGCGATCTTGGTGGTGCCGATGTCGAGGCCGACGATGATCTCGGAGGTCTTGGGCTTTGCCATGGGGGCTTACTGATCCTTGAAGGCGACAATGACGTGATCGGAATTCGCGTCGAGATGGATGGCACGCGCGCGCGCTCGCTCGCCATCGGCGAGCTCGGCCCACGCGGCATCGAACGTTTGCATGCGGGCGGCGAGCCCGGCATCGATCGCGCCGAGCTCGATCGCGGTGCCGCGCTCGTACGTGTAGAGCGCGAGGCGGCCGCGGGCGTCGAGGTGGAGCTCGCCGATCGAGGGACGGTCGGCGCCGTCGCGCCAGCTCGCGAGCGCCGCGAGCGCGCCGCGGATCTGCGCGGACGTCGCCGCCGGATCGGCGAGGTACCCGGCGCGATCGAGCCCGGTGATCACCGGCAGCCCGGCGCCCTCGTCGGCCTCGATCGCGGCCCGCTTGAACGGGCGGCCGGCGTCGTCGACGAGATAGAGCTCGCCGAGCTCGGCGAGCGCGACCGCGGTGTGCTCCTTGACGTCGATCGCGATCGTGTGCGGCAGCACGCGGTGGACCTCGGCGTCGGCGATCCACGGGTTCGCGCGCAGCGCGCGCTCGAGCGAGCCGAGGTTCGTCGCGAACACGTTGTCGCCGACATGCGCGGGCAGCGACGCGCGGAGCTGATCCGGTGTGAGGTGATGCGTGCCCTGCACGCTGATCTCGGCGATCGCGAACCGCGGCGAGTGCGTGACCCAGTAGTAGCCGCCCCACGCGGCGCCGCCGACGGCGGCGAGCACGGCACCGCCGATCACGGCGGGCAGCGAGCGGCGCAGCATGCGGCCGCACGCGTCGGCGAGCTGGGCCGGCTTCGGCACGCGCGACCACAGCGACGTCTCGGCCGGTCGCCGGCGGTTGCGCCGCGACTTGAGCGTCAGCCGCGACGCCGCTGGCGGAGGCGGCGCGTTCTCCTTCGCCCCCTGGCGGCGAGATCGATCCATGATTGGCAAATAGTCATGGCGCGATCATCGGAGCAAATTTTCGAACGTGCTGAAGCGCTTCCCTGAACGCCTGTTTACTCGTCGTCGTCGTCGTCGGTGATCAGGACGAAGTCGGGATCGAACTTGGCCCTGCCCCTGGACGCACGCGAGGGGGCCTTCGCGGGCGCCTTCTTGGCGGCCCTCGCGACCGTCTTCTTCGCCGGTTTGTCCTCGTCCGAGTCCGAGTCGGAGTCCGAGCTGTCGTCGTCGTTGTCGCTCGCCGGCTTTGCCTTCGCCTTCGCCTTCGCCTTCCTGGGCGAGGACTTCGCGGCGGGTTTCCTCGATTCGCTCGACTTGCTGCCGCTGCCGCTCGGCGCAGTGCCGCGCGGCTTGAACACCTGGGCCGACGCGCTCGTGGCGCCGGCGATCACGAGCGACAGGATCATCGCCCCGAGCTTGCGAACCATCGTCCCCATCGTGCCACAGCGCGCGCCGAGATCCACGGCGCCAGGTCAAGGCGCCGGAATCGCTTGCTTATCGCTGCACGGTGGCCGCTCGGTCACCTCGAGCCTGGACAGCAGCAGGCCCCCCGCTCCCGGCTTGAACGCGAAGCGGAACTCGTGGTCGTCGCTCGTGCACGTGGTGCCGGTGCAGTGGTGCATCGCGCGCACGAGATCGTCGATCTCGGGCAGCACGACGTCGTTCGGCTTCTCCACGTCGGTGTGCGACTCGGTGTGGGGATCGCTGTAGGCGTCGTAGCTCGTGGTCACGACCTCGAGCCCGTTCGCCGGGATGTAGCCCGGCAGGTACGAGCCCTCGTCGGCGCGCAGTTGCTGCTCGAAGCTCGCGAGCACGCACATCGACCGCATCATCGTCTCCGTCGAGCGCGTGTGGGGCAGCTTCGGCACGAAGCGGTGATCGCCGTGCAGATCGAGCGTGCGCGCGGCGGTCGCCGCGACCGTGCAGTCGGGCGACTTCGCCGCCGTGGCGAGCGCCTTGTCGACGTCGGGCGCGAGCTTGTCGGCCGTGGCCGCGAGCTCGACGATCGCGCTGATGCGCGCGGACGGCGCCATCTGCTCGTCGGTGGCCGCGGCGAGGTACACGGAGCGGTGCGCGTCGGCGGACAGGATCTCGACCGCGCCGTCGATGTGGTACTTCGTCGCCGCCGCGATCAGGTGCGGCTGGTCGAGCGAGCCGAGCGCGCCGTTGACGAGCTCGTGCTGCCCGGCGGCCCACGCGGCCGCGTAGAGCTCGAGCCGGCCGTCCTGATCGGTCTCCGGGATCGCCTTGAGCGCGGAGGCGACGAGCTGCGACTCCGGCGGGGGAATCGCGGCGATCGCGCGAAGTGCGTCGCGCACGCGCGGCAGGTCGGTGTCGTCGAGCTGCGCGATCGACCACAGCGCGAGCAGCCGGCGCAGGCACGGATCGGCGAGCGTCGCGGTCGGCGATGGCGACTGCACGTCGAGCGGCACGCCCTTCGCGCACGTGCCGGCGGGTACGGCGGGGCACGTGAAGTTGCCCTGGTTCAGGAGCGCGATCGCGAGCTCGCGCGCGTAGGGGCCATCGCCGGGCACCTCGTCGAGCCGGTCGTCCCAGTCGGTGCCGGTCGGCGCGATCCGGTCCCACAGCGCGAGCGCATCCGCGGCGGAGTCGAGCCGGACGCCTCCCCAGTCGATCGACAGCAGCTTGGGGCGCGGCGGTGGGTTGAGATCCGGATCGTCGAGGTGATGCACGACCGCTTGCTTCGGCGCGGGCGGCGGCGGCGGCGCCACCGGCGCGGGCTTCGGCGGCGTCGCGCAGGCGACGATCAGGGGTAACAGCAGCGTCCGCACGTAGGTGGTGACACACAGTATAGCGGTCCGTTGTCAGCGAGCCGCTCTCAGCTGCTGAGCTGACCGCCGGCCGCTGATAGCTACTGTGCGGACGCGAGGATCTGCTCGCACAACGTCGCGTAGTCCATGCCCGCGGACTTCGCGATCTTCGGGAGCAGGCTGGTCTTCGTCATCCCCGGCAGCGTGTTGACCTCGAGCACGTAGGGCTCGCCCGTCGTCGAGATCCGGAGATCGGGGCGCGCGTGACCGGTGCAGCCGAGCGCGGTGTACGCGGCGAGCGCGTGATGCTCGGCGCGCTCGACGAGGTCGCGCGGCAGCTCCGGCGGGATCAGGTACTTCGTGTCGGTGCGGTGGTACTTCGCCTCGTAGTCGTAGAACTTCGTGGCGGGCCGCACCTCGACCGAGCCGAGCACGCGGCCGTCGAGGATGCCGACGAACACCTCGGTGCCGGCGATGTAGTCCTCGACGAGGATCGGGCCGTGGTGCTTCGTCGCCTCTCCGATCGCGGCGGCGACGTCGCCGCGCTGCTCGACGATGCTGACGCCGACCGAGCTGCCCTCGCACGCCGGCTTGATCACGCAGGGCAGCGGCCAGTCCGCGAGCTGCTGGGCCGACGCGGTGTCGCGCGCGAGCAGCCGCCAGCGCGGCGTCGGCACGCCGTTGCTCTCGAAGATCCGCTTCGACATGACCTTGTCCATGGCGAGCGCGCTCGCGAGGATCCCCGAGCCGGTGCACGCGACGCCGAGGCACGCGCACAGCCCCTGCACCGCGCCGTCCTCGCCGTAGGTGCCGTGCAGCGCGTTCCACACGACGCGCGCGCGGGCCTCCTCGACGAGCCGCGCGAGGCTCGTGCCGGGCTTCCAGTCGATGCCGACCGCATCCCACCCCTTCTCCTGTAGCGCCGCGAGCACGCCCGCGCCGGTGTGGAGCGACACCTCGCGCTCCGCCGACAGGCCGCCCATGACGACCGCGACGCGCTGACCGGCGAACGGATGACTCATGCGGCCCGTTCTACAACGCGCGCGCGCCGCGCGCTATTGCACGATCACCGGCTCGGGCGACAGCTCGACGCCGAGCCGCGCGCGCACGCCGTCGGCGATCTCGCGCGCGAGCGCGAGCAGCTCGCTCGCCGTCGCGCCGCCGCGGTTGACGAGCGCGAGCGCATGCTTGCTCGAGATGCCGACGCGGCCGCGCGTCGTGCCCTTCGCGAACCCCGCGCGCTCGATCAGCCACCCCGCCGACAGCTTCACGCGGCCGTCGGGCTGCGGCCATTGCGGACCGCCGACGCGCGCCGCGGTCGCCGCGTCGACGAGCGGGTTCGTGAAGAACGAGCCGGCGCTGCGCGAATCGGGATCGGCCGGATCGACGACCATGCCCTTGCCGCGGCGCAGCGCGAGCACGGTGTCGCGCACCTGCTGGAGCGGCGCGCGCTCGCCCTCCTGGACGCCGAGCGCGCGCGCGAGCTCCGCGTAGCGGATCGGTGCCGACCGCTCGCCGCGCGGCAGCGCGAACGTCACGTCGACGACGATCCAGCGCGCGCTGCCGCGGAAGACGCTCGTGCGGTAGCCGAAGCGACACTCCGCGGGCGTCATCGTGACGAATTCGCGGCGCTCGCGGTCGTACGCGCGCACCGACGTGATCGTGTCGGAGACCTCCTGGCCGTACGCGCCGACGTTCTGCATCGGCGTCGCGCCGACGAGCCCGGGGATGCCGCTCAGGCACTCGACGCCAGCGCGGCCGGCGCGCACCATCTGCGCGACGAGGTCGTCCCACACGACGCCGGCGGCGACCGACACGCTGTGGCAGTCGATCGAGACGCCGCGCAGCGCGATCTCGAGCACGACGCCGGGCCAGCCCGCGTCGCCGATGACGAGGTTCGAGCCTCCGCCGAGCACGAGGATGTCGTCCGACAGCGCGAGCGCGTCGGGCAGCTCCGCGGTGCTCGTCACGCGCACGAGCCGCCGCGCCGGCCCGCCGAGGCCGAGCGTCGTCTTCGGCGCGAGCGGCACGTCGTGCTCGACGATCATGGCAGCAACGCCTCCAGTCGCTGCTGCGGTGTCATCGCCGCGAGCCTCGCGACGACCGTGGCGGCATCCGCGGCGCGCCCCGGATCGTCGGACGTCAGTCGCACGGCGAGCCAGCCGGGCTCGTACTGCGGAAAGCCGAGCTCGATCATCGTCGTCGCGAGCCGGTCGATCGACGCGCCGTCGCAGCCGCAGTCGAGCTCGGCGTCGAGCACGTGCGCGCGCAGCTGGTCGTACGTCGTGTTCGGCTCGACCGGCCGCTCGAGCGCCTTGGCCGCGCACGCACCGGCGGCCGCGCGCAGCGCCTCGGGCGTCGGCGCCACCGTCGCGTGGCTGACGATCACGTGCACCGGTGCTTCCGCCGAGAGCCGGCTCAGCAGCGCGGCCGCGATGTGCGCGTCGACCGAGGGCTCCAGCTCGACCTCGACCGGCCCGGGCCGGATCTCGACCGCGGTGGCGACCGCTCGCGCGAGCTCGCTCGTCGACGCGACGTCGGGCAACACGACCTCGCCGCTCTCGTCGAACCGCCCCATCGGGAACTGCAGCGAGCGATCGACGCGCACGCGCACGACGTGCGCCGCAGGATCGCGAGCGGTGCCGTCGACGCGCTGCGCGACGAGCGGTGTCGCCGGCTCCACGTACTTCGCCTTCGCGTCGGCGACGCGCGCGCGGGCGGCGGCGACCGCCTGCTTGCACGCGCTCGAGGGATGCTTGCCGCATGCCGCGGTCACGAACGCGATCGCGAGCATGCGGTGCGCGGTCACTGGTCGATCCAGAACGTCAGGCCGCCGCCGTCCCCGCACACGCGCAAGCGCATGACCTGCGCGTCGAACGCGTCCTTGTCGTCGCCGGCGAGCCGCGCGCCGTTCGCGAGCAGCGCGGCCTTCGCCTGATCGAGCTCGTCGCGCACCGCGTGCAGGCAGTCGCGCTCGGCCTTGCACGCGTCGCAGCGGTCGGCGAAGTCCTTCATCTCCTCGATCAGCGGCGCGGCGGCCGGCGGCGGGCCGGGCGGCGCGGACTTGCCGCACGCCGCGAGCAGCAGGAGCGCGCGCTTCATCGCGCGACCGTGGCGCTCGATTCGGCGACGCGCACGAGGTTCTTCTTGGTCGCGGGGCCGAAGCGCTTCTCGAGCAGCTCGATCAGCTCGTTGCAGGTGAGCTGGATGTTGCCGGCGCCGAGCGTGATCGCGAGATCGCCGGCGCGCGCCTGATCGTCGAGCCAGCGCGCGAGGTCCTCGCGGCGGGAGATGTAGTGGACGTCGGCGTGGCCGGCCTCGCGCACGAGCTCGACGAGCCGCTGGCTCGTGATGCCTTCGATCGGCTTCTCGCCGGCCGCGAAGATGTCGCAGATCACGACCTTGTCGGCGCCGTGGAACGCGCGCGCGAACTCGTCGAGCTGATCGCGCGTGCGCGTGTAGCGGTGCGGCTGGAACGCCGCGAGGATGCGGCGGCCGCCGAAGTTGCCGCGCGCACCGTCGAGCGTCGCGCGCACCTCGGCGGGGTGGTGGCCGAAATCGTCGACGACGGTGATGCCGCCGAGCTCGCCGCGCACGGTGAACCGCCGCGCGACGCCCTCGAACTGGCCGAGCGCCTTGACGAACGTGTCGAACGGGATCCCGAGGAAATCGCTGATCGCGAGCACGCCGAGCGCGTTCAGCACGTTGTGCCCGCCCGGCATCGGCAGCGTGACCTCGCCGAGCTCGTCGGCGCGCCGCCACGCGACGAACCGCGTGACCATGCCGTCGGTGCGCACGTTGCGCGCGCGGTACACGGCCTGCGACGCGATGCCGAACGTGGTGAACCGCTTCGTCAGGTTCGGCAGGATCGCCTGCACGCCCGCGTTGTCGAGGCACAGCGCGCTCATCCCGTAGAACGGGACGCGGTTGCAGAAGTCGGTGAACGCCTTCTTGACGTGGTCGAACGTGCCGTAGTGATCGAGGTGCTCGGCGTCGACGTTGGTGACGATCGCGAGCGTCGGGAACAGCGTCAGGAAGCTGCCGTCGCTCTCGTCGGCCTCGGCGACGAGGTAGTCGCTCTTGCCCCACCGCGCGTTCGCGAGGCCGAGCGAGTTGACGCGCCCGCCGATCACCGCGGTCGGATCGAAGCCGGCCGCCATCAGCACCGTGTGCATCATCGTCGTCGACGTCGTCTTGCCGTGCGCGCCGGCGACCGCGATCGCGTACTTCATGCGCATCAGCTCGCCGAGCATCTCGGCGCGCGGGATCACCGGGATCTGGCGGGCGCGCGCGGCCTCGACCTCGGGGTTGTAGCCCTTGATCGCGCTCGACACGACGACGACGTCCGCCTCGCCGAGGTTCGACGCGCGGTGGCCCTTCTCCACGGTGCAGCCGATGCTCGCGAGGTGTCGCGTGATCTCGGTGTCGTTCATGTCCGAGCCCGAGACGCGATAGCCCATGTTCGCGAGCACCTCGGCGATGCCGCACATGCCCATGCCGCCGATGCCGACGAAGTGGATCTTGGTGTCTGATTTGCGAAACATCGAGTGCGCCTGGTGAACGCCTAGATACCATGGACTATGCGCGGCCCGGCTACCCGAGAGTTACTCGCCGGTTATCCGCTTCAGCTGGCAGCTGGAGCTGTGGAGTTTCCCGAGCTCGTGGGGGGTGCGCGCGCCCACGATCTTCGATGCTCCCACCGAGCGCTACCCGGCGGGCCACCCCCCGGCGTAGGCTCGCCGCGTGAGGCTCGCCGTGTGGATCGCCGTGCTCGCGCTCGGGTGCGGCAAGAGCAAGGCGAAGTGCCAGGCGGAGGCGGACGATCTGGTGAGGTTC
This sequence comes from Acidobacteriota bacterium, assembly GCA_050257515.1. GTDB lineage: Bacteria > Myxococcota_A > Polyangia > Haliangiales > Haliangiaceae > JABFXX01. The sequence continues at coordinate 13,939 of JBLMXA010000648.1, forward strand.
CTGCGCGCGACCGATCATGGCGGCCAGGTGGTGAAGGTCGACGACGACATGCACCTCGTGCTGCGGCCGGAGCTCGCTCATGGTGATCCGGTCATGGCGCCGGTGGTCGTGATCGAGGAGCGCTCGATCGTCTACCAGGGACAGCTGTGCGACGACGTCGCCGAGCTGCGCGAGCGGCTCGCCGACACGTTTGCCAAGCAGCGCGAGGGCGTCGCGCGGGGTCAGGTGCCGAAGCACTTCGTGTGGGACAAGCGCCTGTACCTCGAGATCGACGCGGCGGCGAAGTGGGGGACGATCGCGGCGGCCGCCGATACGGCCGGGGAGGTCGGCTACGTGCCGTACTTCGTATTCGCGGTGCCGGCCCGCGTGCGGCCTCCGCCGCGCGCGCCGATCGACGACGAGCTCGATCGGATCGCGAAGGGCGAGGATCCGGCCAGCAAGGCGACGCGCTTCGCGAAGCAGCTCGGCAGCCAGATCGACTCGTGCCCGGCGCTGACCAGGCTGTTCGGCACGGTGTCCAGCGAGGAGGATGACAAGGCGAAGTTCCTCATCGACGGCCTGGGACCGGCCCTGGTCGACTGCGACTGCAAGCCTGACCTGGCGAACCTGCGCGCCGCGATGTACCGCCTGCTCGCAGACGAGCACCCGATCGGCAACGTGCCCGTCACGATCGCGCGCGACGCGCCGCCCCTCGAGCTGCCCGCGACGATGACCTGGAAGGAAGCGTCCGCGAAGCTCGCGCCGAACGCGAAGGCGTGGCTGGTCGCGCGCTGACCGCGATCCACGCGGGCACGCGCCGCGCAGCTCGTGGCAGCTCGCGACGCGCCGATGTCGGCGACATCGTGGAGGTTGCAGCGACTGCCGCCTCGCGGGAACCGCGGCCGCTCGGTGGTGTCTACTCGTCGTGCGACGCTGCTGGCTTCCGCTCGGGGCGATGCTGCTCGCGGCGTGCGAGCGTGCGTCCGGCGGACCGCCGGCGCCGCAGCCGCAGGTCGCGGCGGCACCCCACGAGCTGGTCGCCACGCTCGCGCGCACGGCCTGTTACGGCGACTGCCCGGTGTACAAGCTCGCGATCTATCGCGACGGCGTCGTCGAGTACACCGGCGAGCGCTACGTCGAGCTGCGCGGGCCGGCGATCGGCCACGTCACCGCGGCGCAGCTCGCCGCGCTCGATCGGATGTTTGCCGACGCGCGCTACTTCGAGCTCGCCGATCGCTACCTGTCTCACGACATGACCGACATGTCGTCGGCGACGACGACGTATCAGCTCGGCGCTCGCGCGAAGCGGATCGAGCACTACTCCGGCGACACCAGCACGCCGCAGGCGCTCGAGCGCCTCGAGGACGGCATCGATCGCCTCGTCGACGTCGATCACTGGATCGGCAGCGCCGAGGCTCGCGAGCAGCACGCGCGCGAGTGGGAGTGAGCCGACAGGCGCCGAGTGCGCCAGGCCGGAGCCAGAAGCAGAATCGAACCGCCAAGGCGCCGAGCGCGCCAGGCCGGAGCCAGAAGCAGAATCGAACCGCCAAGGCGCCGAGGGCGCCAAGCCGGAGCCAGAAGCAGCGATCTAGCAGAGACGCAAGAGAGGACACGGTTGCGCCACCTCTGGCATCTCTGTGGCTCTGTGGTTCGTCGTCTTCTTCTGCTGGCTCCGGCTTGGCGTGCTCGGCGCCTTGGCGGTTAACTCTGCTTCCGCTGGGCCTCGCACCATCGGGCGATCGTGGCGGCGGCCTCGGGGCGCGCGAGCGACTTCATCGCGGCGCCCATCTCGGCGCGCCTGGCCGCATCGGTGACGAGCGGCCGCAGCGCCTCGGCGAGCTTGTCGGCGGTCAGCTCGGCCTGGCGGAACATCAGCGCGGCGCCCTTGTCGGCCATCTCGCGCGCGTTCAGCTCCTGGTGGTTGTCGGCGGCAAACGGGTACGGGATCAGCACCGCCGGCTTGCCGGCGATCGCGAGCTCGGCCACCGTCGTCGCGCCGGCGCGGCCGACGATCAGATCGGCGCGCTGGTAGGCGCTCGCCATGTCCTTGATGAACGCGTGGCACTCGGCCTCGACTCCGGCGTCGCGGTAGCGCGCGGAGGTCGGCTCGAGATCCTTCTCGCCGGTCTGGTGCACGATCGCGAGCTTGGCTTGCTTCGCGAGCGCGATCAGCGCCTTCGACGCGAGCTCGTTGACGGCGACGGCGCCTTGCGAGCCGCCGGACACCAGCACGTGCACCTGCGAATTAATGAATGAACGTTCATTCGTTAATTCGGGGGCGCCGGACAGGAGCTTCTGGACGATGCCGCGGCGGACCGGATTGCCGGACATCACGGTCTTCCTCGGCCGGAAGAACCGCCGGCTCTCGTCGAACGACAGGAACACCGAGCGCACGACGCGGCCGAGCAGCTTGTTCGTGAGTCCCGGGATCGAGTTCTGCTCGCAGATCGCGGTCGGGATGCGCCGCAGCCACGCCGTGAACACGAGCGGGCCCGACGCGTAGCCGCCGACGCCGATCACCGCGTCGGGTCGGAACCGCTTGAGGATCTTGCGCGCCTGCCACCACGCGCGCGGGAGCCGGAACAGCCCGCGGACCGCGCCGAGCGCGCCGACGGTCTTGAGCCCGGACACCTCGATCAGCTCGAGGTTCCAGCCGAGCTCGGGCAGCACGCGCGCCTCGATGCCGCGCCGCGTGCCGACGAACCGGATCTCGGCGTCGGGGTGGCGCGCGCGGAGCTCCTCGGCGATCGCGACGCCGGGGAACAGGTGGCCGCCGGTGCCGCCGCCGGCGATCACCACGCGAAGCTTCCCGGCCTCGGGGATTCTCTCGTCCTGAGATGCACGCGTCCTCGCTTCGCCGTGGGCGCGCGGTGATCGATCGTCCTCGATCATGCGTGTGCAACGCGCACGCGCACGCGTTTCTTGCGCGCCGGCTCGCGCGACTTCACCTGCGCCGCGCGACGCTCGGGGCGGCGGCCGACGTTGAGGACGAGGCCGACGAGGAACATCGTGATCACGAGAGAGCTACCACCGTAGCTGACGAGCGGCAGCGTGATGCCCTTGTTCGGGACGATGCCCAGCACGACACTGAGGTTGAACAGCGCCTGCATCCCGAACAGCAGCGTGATGCCGAACGCGAGGTAGCCGCCGAACACGTCGCGCGCGCCGAGCGCGGCGCGGATGCCGCGCCACACGAGGATCGCGAACAGCACGAGCACGGCGGCGATGCCGAGCCAGCCGAGCTCCTCGCCGATCGGCCCCGCGATGAAGTCCGAGTGCGCCTCCGGCATGAACCCGAGCGACTGGTGGCCCTGGCCGAGCCCGACGCCGGAAAACCCGCCCGAGCCGATCGCGAGCCGCGCCTGGATGAACTGGTAGGCCTCCTTGTTCGCGAACGCATCGGGGTTGAAGAACGCGAGGATGCGCTGCATGCGCCACGGCGTGCCGACGATCATGTGGTACGCGACCGGCGCCGCGCCGAGCACCGCGAGCAGGATGTACGACACGCGCGTGCCGGCCATGAACAGCATGCCGAGCGTGGTCGCGCCGAGCACGATCGAGCTGCCGAGATCGGGCTGCTTGAGCAGCAGGACCATCATCAGGCCGCACACGACGAGGTGAGGCACGAACCCGACGGTGAAGGCCTTCACGCGGTCCGCCTTGCGGCCGAGCGAGTACGCGAGGTAGGTGACGAGCGCGAGCTTGGCGAGCTCGACGGGCTGGAACGTCAGCGGTCCGCACGGGATCCACCGCTTCGCGCCGTTGCGCGGATGGGTGGCGAGCGCGGCGGCGAGCAGCATCAGCGAGATCGCGAGCAGCGGGTAGGTCCAGCTGCGCAGCCGCCGGTAATCGAGTCGCGCCGCGAACCACATCGCGAGACCGCCGCACGCGAGGTACCCGAGCTGCCGCTCGAGGAAGAACGCCGAGTCGTGGAAGTGGGTCAGCGCATCGGCGGCGGTCGCCGAGTAGATCTCGAGCGTGCCGATGCCGAGCAGCGCGAGCACCGCGCCGATCAGCACGAGATCGTACGGGCGCTCCGGCAAGCTCGCGCTCGGCTCCTGGATCGCGATCAGCGCGGCGGCTGGGGGCAGCTTCGTGTCGCCGACGCGCTCGCGGCGCAGGCGCAGCCAGTCGACGAGGCGAAACAGCACCGACACGTTGCCGCCATCCTCGGGCCGGCCAGGTCGGCGCGCCAGTTTTCCTACGCGCTCGCTACCTCACGCGGAACCACGTCTGGCCGTCGAGCTTCGAGCGCTGCTCGCAGTCGTCGCTGACCTTGGTGAACCGCATGCCGATCTTCGAGAGCACGACCTTGTAGGTGCCCGGGCCGCTGCCCTTGCACATGTCGCCGCCCGTGTAGGTCAGGGTCAGCTGGTCCTTGTCGAGCTGGTACGTGCCGGTCGCGAGCGGCTTGCTGTCGAGCTCGTTCTTGTTGTGGGCGATCACGACCGAGCCGTCGGCGCGGAACCGCGCTGCGGTCGTGCCCTCGGGCGGGTGGCGCTCGAACTCGCCGAGGATCAGCTCGTTGTTCGGCTTCTTCGGAGGGAGCAGGTTGCGATCGGACCCGCCGCACGCGCCGAGCACGATCGAGACGAGGAGCAGCCGGTGCATCCCTCCGACGATAACCCGGCCGCGGCGCGATCCGGAAACACGAACCGCCAAGGCGCCGAGGGCGCCAAGCCAGAGCCAGAAGCAGAAGAACGAACCACGAAGACACGAAGGACACGAAGCCGACGCGAGAAACGCTCGTCTTCGTGTCTTCGTGGTTGTTCTCCGCTCCGGCTTGGCGCCCTCGGCGCCTTGGCGGTTGATACCTCTGCCTAGACGTCCAGCCGGCGCGCACCGACCGCCGCGACCGCCTCGCGGAACACGCGGCCGCGGTGCATGAAGTTCTGGAACATGTCGTAGCTCGCGCACGCGGGCGACAGCACGACCGCATCGCCCGGCGCGCACAGCTCGGTCGCGCGGCGGACCGCGTCGTGCATGTCGGTCGCGTCGATGACCGGATAGCGCACGGCGTGCTGCGCGCACGCCTCGCGGATGAGCGGCGCGGCCTTGCCGATCAGGATCATGCCCTTGCAGTTGTCGCCGAGCGCCTCGAGCATCGGCGCGTACGAGCCGCCCTTGTCGACGCCGCCGGCGATCAGCACGAGCGGGCGCGGGAAGCCGTTCACGCTCGCGGCGACCGACGCGACGTTCGTGCCCTTGCTGTCGTCGTAGTAGTAGATGTTGCCGCGATCGCCGACCAGCTCCATGCGGTGCGGCAGCGGGCGGTAGGCGCGGGCGCCGGCGCGCACGGCCTCGACGGACACGCCCGACAGGCGCGCGGCGAGGTACGCACACATCGCGTTCTCCATGTTGTGGTTGCCGACGATCACGAGGTCGTCGGTCGGGTAGCGCTCTTCTTCCGGGAGGCGCAACGCGATGTCGCGGCCGTCGAGGAACGCGCCGCGCTCGGCACGCGCGCCGCGCCGCGAGTCGAACGTGTAGAGCCGCGACGGGATGCCGTTCGTCTCGCGCATCGTCCAGTCATCCGCCGCGTTCGCGATCGCGACGTCGTCGGCGCGCTGGAAGTCCCAGATCCGCCCCTTCATCTCGGCGTAGCGCTCCATCGTGCCGAAGCGATCGAGGTGATCCTCGGTGATGTTCGTCAGCACGCCGGCGTGCGCGCGGAACGTCGAGCAGTTCTCGAGCATGAACGCCGCGACCTCGGCGACGATCAACCCGCCGGGGGCGTTCGCGGGGTGATCGACCGCATCGATCAGCGGCATGTTGCCGAGGTTGCCGCCGCAGAACGTCGGCCGGCCGCTCGCCTCGCAGAGCTTGCCGGTCAGCGCGGTCGTCGTCGACTTGCCGTTCGTGCCGGTGATCGCGATCAAGGTCGCGCGCGGATCGAGGAAGCGATACGCGAGCTCGATCTCGGCGATCACCTCGACGCCGGCGGCGCGCGCCGCCCGCATCTCGGGCAAGGTCGGCACGCCCGGCGACATCACGACGAGATCGGCGCTCGTGAACGTCTGCTCGCGATGCCCGCCGAGCTCCCACTCGACGGCCACGCCGGCGAGCAGCTTCATCGGCTCGGCGAGCTTGTCGGCGGGCTTGCCGTCGCTGACGATCACGCGCGCGCCGCGGCGCGCGCAGAACTTCGCGACGCCGACGCCCGTCAGTGCGAGCCCGACGACGACGACCTGCTTGCCGGCGAGCTCGATCATCGCAGCTTGAGCGTCCCGAGCGCGAGCAGCGCGAGCAGCGCGGACACGAGCCAGAACCGCACGATGATCTTCGGCTCGTCCCAGCCCTTGAGCTCGTAGTGGTGGTGGATCGGCGCCATCTTGAACACGCGCTTGCCGACGAGCTTGCCGTCGGGGCCGGGCCGCTTCGTCGCCTTGTACACGCCGGTCTGGATCACGACCGACAGCGCCTCGACGACGAACAGCCCGCCCGAGATCACGAGCACGAGCTCGTTCTTCGTCAGCACCGCGAGCATGCCGATCGAGCCGCCGAGCGACAGCGAGCCGACGTCGCTCATGAACACCTGCGCGGGGTAGGCGTTGTACCAGAGGAACCCGACGCCGGCGCCGAACAGCGCGGCGCCGAACACCGCGAGCTCCTCGGCTCCTCCGATCCGCGCGACGTGCAGGTACTGCGCGATCGTCTCGTCGTGACCGGCGAGGTGGATCGTCGTCGACACGCCGGCGATGTACGCGAGGATCACGAACACCGCGGCGTTCATGATCGAGGGTCCGATCGCGAGGCCGTCGAGGCCGTCGGTGAAGTTGACCGCGTTTGCGGTGCCGACGACGACGATCGCGCCGAGCCCGCAGTACAGCCACGCCGGCAGCTCGATCGAGCGCTCGTAGAAGTTCGTGAACGGCAGCTGCAGGTGCAGCCGCACGTCGTGATCGATCGCGCTCGAGTAGAAGAAGTACGCCATCGCGCCGCCGGCGACCGCGAACTCGAGCAGCAGGCGGATCTTGCCGGACAGCCCGCGCTTGTCGCGCTTGGCGACCTTGATGTAGTCGTCGGCGAAGCCGATCCCGCCGAACGCGACGGTGACGCTGAGCGCGAGCCACACGAGATCGTTGCGCAGGTCGCACCACATGAGCGTCGACATCGTCAGGCAGAACAGGATCAGCGAGCCGCCCATCGTCGGCGTGCCGGCCTTCTTCTGGTGCGTCTGCGGCCCGTCGGTGCGGATCGTCTCGCCGATCTGGCGCGCCTTGAGCTTCTCGATGAACCACGGCCCGAGCACGAACGACAGCAGCAGCGCGGTGATCGCCGCCGCGAGGATGCGCGTCGACGGATAGCGGAACACGCGCAGCCAGCTCAGCTTCTCGCCGAGCGCGCCGTAGAACAGGTGGAACAGCACTACTTCACCTCTCGCATCGCCTCGACGACGCGCTCGAGGCGCATACCACGCGAGGCCTTGACGAGCAGCCAGTCGCCCGGCTTGGTGCGAGCGAGCGCGCGCGCGGCCGCCGCCTGCGGATCCGGCGCGATCTCGGCGTGCTCGCCCGCCGCCTCGGCGACCGTCTTCGCGTGATCGCCGAGCGCGATCACGCCGAGCTTGAGCTTCTTCGCCAGCAGGCCGATCTCGCGGTGCGACGGCACCGCGAAGTTGCCGAGCTCGAGCATGTCGCCGACGATCGCGAGGCCCGTGCAGCCGCGCGCCTCGCCCTGCCAGCCGCCGCGGCGCTCGTCGAGCGTCTGCAGCGCGGCCGTCATCGACGCTGGGTTCGCGTTGTAGCAGTCGACGATCACGTGGCGGCCGGCGATCTCGACGATCTCGCCGCGCATCGCGGGCGGCCGCGCTCGTGCGAGCCCGGCGATCGCCTGATCGAGCGACGCCCCGGCAGCATGCGCGGCCGCGAGCGCGGCGCACGCATCGACCGCCGCGTGGTGGCCGACGAGGTGGAGCTCGAACGTGCGGCGATCGCCGAACGCGTCGATCTCGAGCTTCTGCGGCTGCGCACCGGTGCGCTTGACGAGCCGCACGTCGGCGCCCTCGTCCTCGCCGAACGTGACGTGGCGCGCCTTCGGCTGGTGCTCGCGCGCCCACTTCTCGAGCCGCGCGTCGCCGTACGGCAGGATCACCGTGCCGCCCGGCCGCAGGCCGAGCCAGATCTCCGCCTTCGCCTTCGCGATCGCCTCGGTCGAGCCGAGCAGCTCGATGTGCGCGGTGCCCGCATTGACGACGACCGCGATGTCGGGCTCGACGAGCTTCGTCAGGTACTCGATCTGGCCCGCACCGCGCATGCCCATCTCGACGACGCCGTACGTGTGGAACAGCCGCAGCCCGAGCAGCGTCAGCGGCACGCCGGTCTCGTTGTTGAGCGAGCCGTCGGCCGCGTGCGTCGTGCCGGCCATCGCGAGCGCGGAGCGCGTCAGCTCCTTCGTCGTCGTCTTGCCGGCCGAGCCGGTGATCGCGACGATCTTCTTGCCTTCCTCGGCCCACGCGCGGCGGTGCGCGCGCGCGAGCTTGCCGAGCGCGAGGCGCGTGTCGGCGACCACGATCTGCGGCACGTCGACGTCGACGCGCCGCTCGACCATCACCGCGGTCGCGCCGGCCTTCACGGCGTCGGCGCAGAACGCGTGGCCGTCGTGCTTGTCGCCCTTGATCGCGACGTACAGCGCGCCCGGCCGCGCCGCGCGGCTGTCGATCACGATCCGATCGATCTGCGTGTTGCCGTCGCCGTGCGGCTCGCCGCCCGCGTCGCGCGCGAGCCCGACGAGCAGCCGGAACTCGCGCTCGGTCGCCGCCGCCGCGGCCTCCTCGCGATCGTCGAAGTGGATCTTCTCTTTACCGAGGATCTGATAGTCCTCGTGGCCCTTGCCGGCGATCACGACGACGTCGCCGGGCGTCGCCTCGGCGATCGCGGCGCGGATCGCGGTGCGCCGGTCGACGTCGACGAAGAACGGCTTCGGCACCGCCGGCAGGATCTGATCGATGATCGCGCGCGGATCCTCGGTGCGCGGGTTGTCGCTGGTGACGACCGCGAGATCGGCGAGCTCGGCGACCGCGGCGCCCATCTTCGGGCGCTTGGTCGGATCGCGATCGCCGCCGCAGCCGAACACGCAGATCAGGCGCCGCTTGGTCAGCGGGCGCAGCGCGGTGAGCACGTTGCGCAGCGCGTCGGGCGTGTGCGCGTAGTCGACGAGGATGTCGAGATCGGCGGGATTCGCGACGCGCTCGACGCGGCCGGGCACGCCCTTCAGGTCGGCGATGCCCTTCACGATCGCGTCGCGCGAGATGCCGAGCGCGTCGGCGATGCCGACCGCGAGCATCAGGTTCGCGACGTTGTAGTGGCCGACCAGCGGCTTGGACTCGATCGCGACGTCGCCGCGCGGCGTGCGCAGCTTCGCGCGGATGCCGCGCACCGTCGATTCCTCCTCGAGCACGCGGACGTCGCCGCCCTTACCGACGCGCAGCGGGTTCGGCCCGGCGGCGAGCGCCATGCCCTCGCCCTCGGGATCGTCGATGTTGACGACCGCGGTGCCCGCGAGCAGCTCGCCGAACAGCCGCCGCTTCGCGTCGCGGTAGGCCTCCATCGTGCCGTGGATGTCGAGGTGGTCCTGCGTCAGGTTCGAGAACGCGGCGACCTTGAACTTGAGCCCGGACAGCCGCTCCTGCGCGATCGCGATCGACGTCGCCTCCATGACGACGTGCGTGCAGCCGGCGTCGCGCATCTTCGCGAGCGTGTCGTGAAGCTGGTGCGGCGTCGGCGTCGTGTACGAGGCCGGGATGGACTTGCCGGCCCAGCGCAGATCGACCGTGCCGATCACGCCGGGCTTGTGCCCCGCGGCGGCGAGGATGCTCTCGACGAGGTACGTCGTGGTGGTCTTGCCGTTCGTGCCGGTGATCCCGACGAGCACCAGCTTGGACGCCGGATCGCCGAGCGAGCGCGCGACCAGCCGGCCGAGCGCCTTGGCCCCCGACGGCACGACGACCTGCGGGACCCCGACGCCCGCGAGCTCGCGCTCGACGACCACCGCCGCCGCGCCGCGCTCGATCGCCACCGGCACGAACGTGTGGCCGTCGCTGCGCAGGCCCCTGACCGCGACGAACACGTCGCCGGGCTCGATCGCCCGAGAGTCGTCGCGCACGGCGCGCACGGTGACGTTCGCGTCGCCGACCACGGTGTCGGCGATTCCGGCGATCAGCTCGCGTAGCGTCATGGTGAAGTAACGCGCAGCCTCACCGATTTCGTCGATCAGGGCAAGCGAAGGAAACGCTCGACCGAGTGCGAGCGCAGCGAGCGCGAAGGCACCTTACCTGAGCGCGTGCGGCGAGGCCGGCAGGCGAGGAGCTTCGTCGGAGAAGTACAGGTCGAGATGATCCGACGAGGCCTCTTGCCGCACCAGCTGGCCGGTGCCGTGAAGCTCGACCTTTAGGTGATTCTCGCGGGCGAGATCGAGCGCCTTCGCGAGCGACAGCGGCTCGGGAGCCGGCGGCGGAGGCGGCGGCAGCTTCTTCGGGGTCGGGGTCGGGCTCGGGGGCGGCGGGAGGGGGTCGCCGGGAACACCGAGATAGCGCAGCGTCTCGCTCGCGATCGCGGCGAACGCCGGCGCCGAGACCTGGCCGCCGTAGTGCTCGCCCGCCTCCGGGTCGTCGATCATCACCACGATCGCGAGCCTCGGGTGATCGATCGGCGCGAGGCCGGCGAACGACGCGAGGTAGTGATCGGTCGTGTAGTGCTTGAGCTGGGTGTCGAACTTGTACGCGGTGCCGGTCTTGCCGCCGCACTTGAAGCCGGCGACGTCGACGGTGCCGGCGGTGCCGCCGTCCTTGCCCTTGTCGAACACCGACGCGAGCATCACGCGCATCTGCGCCGCCGTCTTCTCGGAGACCGCCTGGTGCTCGAGCGACTCCGGCCGGTACAGCACGGTGCCGTCGCGATCGTCGACCTCGTCGACGATGCGCGGCGCGTGGTAGACGCCGTGGTTGCCGATCGCCGACAGCGCCGCGGCGAGCTGCAGCGGCGTCACCGTCAGGCCGTAGCCGAACGCCATGTGCGCGAGATCGATGTCGCGCCACTTCGCGGGCCCGCGCAGCATGCCGACCTGCTCGCCGGGTAGCTCGATGCCGGTCCTCGCGCCGAAGCCGAACCGCTTGAGCCCGTCGTACAGCTTGTCGGCGCCCAACCGCAGCGCGATCTTGCCGGCGCCGATGTTCGACGAGTGCTTGATGATGCCGGCGACCGTCAGGTACGGGAACACGTGCGTGTCGTGGATCGGCCGGTTGCCGACCATCAGCACGCTTCCGATCTCGAGCTCGGTGTCGGGCTGCACGACGCCGGCGTCGAGCGCGGTCGCGACGCTGAACACCTTCATCACCGAGCCCGCCTCGAACGCGTCGGTCACCGGCTTGTCGCGCGCGCCGCTGCCGTCGTCGCCGTTCGGATCGTAGTTCGGCGAGCTCGCGAGCGCGAGCACGCGCCCGGTACCGACCTCGAGCACCACCGCGACGCCGCTCTTCGCCTTGTTCGCGGCGACCGCTGCCTCGAGCGACGTCTCGGCGATCGCCTGGATCGACCGATCGAGCGACAGGTGGACGGTCGCGCCGGGGTCGTCGTCGCTGAGCCCGTCGGCGAGCAGCTTGTGGCCGCGCGCGTCGCGCAGCGCGGACACCTCGCTGCGGCGGCCGGCGAGCACGTCGTTCATCGCCAGCTCGATGCCGTCGAGGCCGTTGCCGTCGATGTCGGCGCGGCCGATCACGGTGCCGCCGGTCGCGCGCGCCGGGTACCAGCGCCTCGGCTCGCGCGCGACCTCGATGCCGGGCAGCTTGGCCTCGCGCACCGCGCGCGCGAGCTCCGGCGCGACGTGGCGCTCGATCCACACGAACTTGTGATCGCGGGCGAGCTTGGCCTCGAGGGTGCTCGCGTCTCCGCCGACGAGCGAGGCGAGCTTGTCCGCGGTCGCGGCGACGTCGCGCACCTCGCGCGGGTTCGCCCAGATCGACTCGGCATCCGCGCTGACCGCGAGCGGGCGGCCGTGCGCGTCGACGACGTCGCCACGCGGCGCCGGGATGTGCAGCAGCTGCGCGTGCTGGCGCTCGGCGAGCGCGCGGTAGCGATCGCCCTCGTCGACCTGCAGCGCCCACGCGCGCACGCCGACGCCGGCGAGCCCGGCGCTGACGACCAGCCCGGTCAGGTACGCGCGCATGCGCGCGGCCCGCGGCACTCCAGGGGTCCGCGGCTTCATGGCTGCGCTGCGACCTTGTGGTGGCCATCGACGATCCGGATGCGATCGGGCGCGACCGTCGCCATCCCGAGCTCGCTCGCGAGCCGCCGGATGCGGTCCGGCGCGGTCAGCGTCGCGTGCTCGAGCTCGAGCCGGCGCCGCACCTCCTCGAGCTCGCGGAGGTGGCCGGCGCGCTGCGACAGCTGGTAGCCGAGGCGCAGCACCTCGTGCTCGCGCGCCACGCGGACGACGCCGATCGCGACGACCGCGCACGCGAGCGCGATCATCGCGATCACGACGGTGCGCACCGACGCTGCCTGGCCGTCCGCGCGCTTGAACAACCGGTACACCCTGGCGGCGGCGGACGTCATGTCACGTCGCTCCACTACACCTGCGCGCGATCGCGAGCGCAATTTTTCGGGGTACGCTTGACCATGCGCCTGCTCGCGCTGCTCCTCGCACTGAACGCGTGCACCGCGAGTCAGGCGCGGCGCGCGCAGCGGGTCGGCGAGCTCGTCGCGGGCGGCGCGCTCGTCGCGATGCTCGGCACGATCGCGATCGCGGCCGCCGATCCGGGCCCGGACACCAGGCTGCTCGAGGTCGGCGCGATGTTCGCGCCGCTCGCGATCGCCGGTGCGGCCGTGTACGCCGCCGCCGACAGCGCGCTGACCGCGCCGGAGACCGCGCCCGCCTCGGACCACTCGCGAAGCTGGAACGCGGCGATGGACCTCGCGAAGCAGGCCAAGCGCGCCGCGCGCGCCGGTGACTGCGCACAGGTTCAGGCGATCGAGCCGCGCGTCCGCGAGCTCGACAGCGACGTCTTCCTGAGGTTCATGCGCGACAAGGTGATCCGGACCTGTCTCGGCCCCGCGCCCGAGCCGTGATAAGCATCGCGGCCATGCGCCGCTGGCTCGCCGTGCTCTCTCTGCTCGCCGCGTGTGGTTACCGGAACGCGCCGCGCACGATGCGCTACTGCGAGATCGCGATCGTCGGCGGCCTGGTCGGCGTGATGGCGACGTCGGCCGGCGCGGCGGCGACGTCGACGAACCCCGCCGCGAAGGACGCGTTCATCGCCGCCGACGTCGGCTTCGGCGCGCTCGCGATCGGCGCGGTCGTCGTCTACCTGCTCGCCGACGCCAGCGACGTCCCGCCGCCCGCGCAGTCGGCGCAGCAGCGCGCTCAGGAGGAGGCGTGGCAGCTGACCAAGCGCGCGCGCGAGGCGGCGCGCCACGGCGATTGCGGGCGGGTCAAGAAGATCGCGCCGGCGGTCAAGGACCGCGATTCCGGCTTCTACGACGTCGTGTTCATGCGCGACGTCGCGATCCAGAACTGCATGAACGGCAAGTAGGTCTTGCCGCACCCGGCAAGTCTTGCCCGGCCCTGCCCCGCAAGTCCGCGGATCGTCGTCGGCGTGCGCTGGTCCGCGACGTGCTCCTGGTGAGGGGCATGGTCTTCCTGGTCATCCCCGCCGTGCTGTGCGTCATCGGGATCGCGCTGGCCGTGCTTCCGCCTGCGGACTTCCCGCGGGAACGTGAGGCGCCGCGGTCCGCGCGCACGCCCGCAGCCGCGCGGACCGTGCTCGCGGATTCGCCGCCACCTCTTGCTCGCTCGCAAACACTGCCTTCTTCGTGAGGATCTCGACGACCGGCTCGACGCGCTCGCCGGCCTTCACCGCGAGCGCCGGCGGCAGCGACGACGTCCACGCGAGCTCGCGAAACCGGTTCTTGACGAGCCGATCCTCGAGCGAGTGAAAGCTGATCGCGACGCAGCGCCCGCCGGGCGCGAGCAGATCGGGGAACGCGGCGAGGAAGCTCGCGAGCTGGTCGAGCTCGCGGTTGACGGCGATGCGCAGCGCCTGGAACGTGCGGGTCGCGGGGTGGATCTTCGACTTGCGCTGCTCGATCGTCGGGATCGCGCGCGCGCAGATCGCGGCGAGGTCGGTCGTCGTGTGGACACGGTCCTCGCGCACCGCTTCCTTGATCATCCGCGCGATCTTCTTCGCGTGGCGCTCCTCGCCGAGCTCGGAGACCACGCCGGCCAGCTCGTCGGCGTCCAGCTCGCGCAGCAGGTCGAGCGCGGTCGGCCCGCGCGTCGGATCCATGCGCATGTCGAGCGGGCCCTCCTGGCTGAACGAGAACCCGCGCTCGGCGCGGTCGAGCTGCGGGGACGAGACGCCGAGGTCGAGCACGAAGCCATCGACCCGAGCGAGCTTCAGCTCCGATAAAATCGCAGCGATGTCGCCGAGCTCGCCGTGGACGAGCTCGACGCGGTCGGCGAGCCGGGCGCGCGTCGCCTCGAGCGCGGCGGGGTCGCGATCGACGCCGATCACGCGGGCGCGGGCGGCCTCGAGGATCGCCTCGGAGTGGCCGCCGCCGCCGACCGTGCAGTCGATATAAACCCCATTATCTCGCGGTGATAGGTGCTCGAGGACCTCCGCCCTCAGCACCGAGCGATGGGCGAAGCCAGTCACCGCGGCGTTCGTACCACGCAGGTGCCGCAAGTTTGCAGAAATCTTGCCCTCGAACCGCAATCGAGATGCACTTGGATGTAAGGAAGTGTGACCCCTTTTCCTTGACGATCCGGATGGTAGCCCGTAGACTCCACCGGCTCGGGTCATAGGATAAACGTGCTCAGGTACAAAGAAACCGAGGACATCGACGCGCGGTTCAGCGAGGTCGAGCGCACCGTCACCGCGTGGCGTGCGGCGCTCGGCACCGCGAATCAGGTCGCGCGTACCGAGTTCAACAACCGGCTGCGCATCTCGCTCATCCATCACGATGCCGCGCTCGAGGGCGAGGTCCTGATCTACAGCGAGATCAAGGCGGCGGTCGATCCGAGCATCATCAGCGATCCGTCGCTGATCCCGAGCTACGAGGAGATCCGTCGCTTCGACGACGCGTGCAACTTCGCGGCGGAGCAGGCGGCGAACAAGAAGAAGCCGTTCAAGCTCGACACGATCCGCGACATCTACTCGATCCTCGCGCCCGACGAGAAACCGAAGGGTCTCCCGTTCCGCAAGGAGAACCCGCTCCACCGGCTCTACTATCACGACATCGCGCCGCCCGAGAAGATCCTGCCGCTGATGCGCAAGCTCGGCGAGTGGATCGACGATCCGGCGACCAAGCACCTGCACGTGATCGAGAAGGTCGCGTCGCTCCACTCGAAGTTCATGGCGATCTTCCCGTGGGCGAAGGAGAGCGGCCGCACGATCCGGATCGCGTCGAACCTCCTGCTGCAGGAGGGCGGCTATCCGATCGCGATCATTCATTCGATCGATCGCCAGCGCTACTACGAGGCGCTGCGCGGCGATCACATCGGCCTGACCTCGCTGTACCTCGAGGCGGTGCAGACGACGGCGGAGACCGAGCTGCGCGTGTACGAGGAGGCGCAGAAGGCTCCGCCGAAGCGCCGCAAGAAGTCCGGTACGGGCTAGCCACGGCCGATGCGGGACATCGTCGTCGGGCCCGGCGTCACGATCCCGGCCGGCGAGCTGTCGCTCGCGTTCGCGCGCTCGGGCGGACCGGGCGGCCAGAACGTCAACAAGGTCGCGAGCAAGGTCGAGCTGCGCTGGAACGTGCCGGCCTCTGCCGCGCTCGGTGACGCCGACCGCGCGTGGCTGCTGACCAAGCTCGCGAGCCGGTTGACGCACGACGGCACGCTCATCGTGACGTCGACGGCGACGCGGGATCAGCTGAAGAACCGCGATGATGCGCTCGCGAAGCTGACGCTCATCGTCCGCTCGGCGCTCGTGCGGCCCAAGCCGCGCCGCGCCACGCGGCCGACGAAGGGCTCCAAGCGCCGGCGGCTCGAGGCAAAACGCCACCACTCCGAGATCAAGCGCGCGCGGCGCGGCGACGACTATTAGCTCGGGGTCGACCGGCCGGCGGTGTTGCGGCATGATTCCCGTCGGCAACGTGTAACCGCGGCGCGGCGATCGCGCACGGTGATCGGAGCTGGAGACCGTATGCGCAAGCTCGTCCTCTTTGCCGTGCTCGTCCTCGCCGCGAGCCCCGCGCTCGCCGATCGGTCGTCCGTCGTGTCGCTCGGGCTGTACGGCGACGCGCGCGCGACCGGCGCCACCTACTCCGACGCCGGCAACTCGACCGGCATCAGCTTCCTCGGCGGCGCGCGGCTGACGCTGGGCTTCGAGGATGCGCCGCTGGCGATTCCACCGCCCGGGTTCTTCACGCACGAGCTCCGGCTCGTCCCCGAGCTGTTCACGGGCTTCCTCATGGATGACTCGCACGCCGAGGGCTACCTCGGCGCGGGTGCGCGGATCGAAGGCCAGATCGCGAGCAACATGCGCATGGTGAACCTGCGCACCGGCATCTATGTCGCCGGCCGCGGGCTCGTGATCGGCGGTCACCAGGATGCCGCCGCCGAGCTCGCACTCGGCGAGTGGCTCGAGCGCGGCGGCCAGCGCGGCCGCTTCGGCTGGGAAGGCGCCGTGCTGATGCGCCCGCGCACGTGGGATGCGTCGGGCAGCTCGCGCGAGCTCGACGCGCTGTTCTCGCTGTACGTCGGCTGGCACTGACGCGGCTTTCGGCAGGCTCAATAGGGAATAGGCAACAGAGAACCGAGAGCTCTGAACGTCCGGACATTCAGACCTCTCGGTTCCCTGTTGCCTATTCCCTATTGAACGACCGCCAGCTACAGGCCGAGCCGCGCGCGGACCGACCAGATGAGCTGCTTGCGCCGCTGGTAGCGAGGCAGCGCGCGATACGTCGCGAGCGCCTCGCGCCTCGCCTGCTTCGACGCCGGCATGTCCTTGGCGTGCTCGTGCACGGCGGCGAGCTTGCAGTAGCCCTCGAGGCTCGACGTGTTGATCTTCGTGTAGCGGCGGTACGCCTCGATCGCGTCGTCGTCGCGCTTCACCGCGGCGAGCGCGTCCCCGATCGCGAGGTAGCCGGCGCCGTAGCGCACCTTGTCGTCGGTCGCCAGCGCCGTCGACAGCGGCTCGAGCGCGCCCTCGGCGTTGCCCGCGCGCAGCCTCGCGAGGCCGAGCAGGTAGTGCAGCTCGGCCGACTTCGGATCGCGCTCGAGCGCCTGCTCGAGCAACGGGACCGCGCGGCGCGGCCTCTGCCGGTCGAGCCAGATCTCGGCGAGCTGCGCGCGCGCCGTCGCGTTCGCCGGGTTGAGCTCGACCTGCGCGCGCAGGCTGCGCAGCCGCCGCGCCGAGCGCGCGACCACGTACCAGCGGCGCGAGCCCCAGCCGACGACGCCGGTGAGGCCGAGATACAGCAGCCAGTAGCTCCACCACATCCCGGCCCCCGGGGAGGCTCAGGTGCCCGCGGAGTAATCCGACGCGTACGCGATCTGCTCCGCCGTGAGCTTGTCGATCCCGACGCCCATCGACTTCAGCTTGATGCCCGCGATCTCCTGGTCGAGCTCGGGCGGCAGCTCGTAGACCTTCTTGCCGAGCTCCTTGCCCTCGCGCGCGAGCTTGCACAGCGCGAGGTACTGGTTCGCGAACGACATGTCCATCACCTCGCTCGGATGGCCCTCGGCGGCGGCGAGGTTGACGAGCCGGCCCTGCGCGAGCACGTAGATGCGGCGGCCGTCCTTGAGCGTGTACTCCTCGCAGTTCGGGCGGACCGTGCGGCGGCCCTTGCTGCGCGCCTCGAGATCCTTGAGGTTGATCTCGCAGTCGTAGTGGCCGGTGTTGCAGACGACCGCGCCGTCCTTCATCACGTCGAAGTGACGGCCGACGAGCACGTCCTTCATGCCGGTCGCGGTGATGAAGATGTCGCCATGCTTGGCGGCCTCGTCCATCGGCATCACGCGATGGCCCTCGAGCACCGCCTTGAGCGCCTGGGTCGGCTTGATCTCGGTCGCGATCACGCTGGCGCCGAGACCGCGGGCGCGCTCGGCGACGCCGCGGCCGCAGTGGCCGTAGCCGCCGGTGACGAC
>JBLMXA010000649.1:0-4484 GCA_050257515.1 Acidobacteriota bacterium
CCGATCTGCTCGGCGAGCACCTGCGCGAACTCGACGTCGCGCGGCGAGAAGTAGCCGTCCTTCTTGTCGAGCACCTGCAGCACGCCACGCACCTGGCCGCGGCGCACGATCGGCGCGGTCAGCATCGTCTTGGGCCGGTAGCCGATCTGCTCGGCGAGCTGCGCGCCGCCCCATCGCGGATCGGTCTGCGCATCGCGGATGGTGACGAGCTCGCCGGTGTTCGCGACGTGACCGACGACGCCGAAGCCGCCGGGCACGCGCAGCTCGGGCAGCTCCGGCAGCGTCGCGACCCGCGAGCGAATGTCGCCGGTCGCGCCGTCGATCAGCCACAGCGTCGCGCGCTCGGCGCCGAGCGCGCGCGCGACGCGGTCGGCGAACGTCGCCAGCATGTCGTCGAGCTCGACCTCCCCGGCGATCATCGCGCCGAGGTCGGCCAGCAGCTCGAACCGCTGCTCGTGCTCGCTCATGCTCACCGCCAGCATCGCACGCATCGCGGGGTTCAGGCAGCGGCCGCCTTCTCGGCATCGCGCGCCGACAGCACGAGCCCCTCGCGCGCCGCCACCGTGCCGGGCAGCACCGCGCGCGCGTCGGCCTCGATCGCCGCGAGCTGCGGGTCGGTGCGCATCGGGTCGTGGTGGAACAGCACGAGCTGCGGCACCGCCGCGGCGCGGGCGAGCTCGACGCCGGCCTGCCACGTCGAGTGGCCCCAGCCGACCTTCGACGGGTACTCGTCGGGCGTGTACTGCGCGTCGTAGATCAGGATGTCCGCGCCCGACGCGAGCTTCTTGAGCGCCGGATCGACGCACGCGAAGTGCTCGGTGTCGGTCGCGTACACGATCGACTGGCCGGCGTGCTCGAGGCGGAAGCCGTACACCGGATCGGGGTGGTTGAGGCGCGCCATCGTCACGGTGATGTCGCCGATCGTGAGGCGATCGTTCGCACGCAGCTCGCGCGTGGTGACCGTGCCGGCGAGGTCATCCCAGCCGATCGGGAAGAACGGCGCGCGGAACAGCTCGCGCATCGCCTGCTCGAGCGGCATCACGCCGTTCGGGCCGCTCGCGATCTCGACGCGATGACCGGGCACGTACACCGGCGTGAAGAACGGGATGCCGGCGACGTGATCCCAGTGCAGGTGCGAGAGCAGGATCGTCGTGTTGCGGATGCCGTCGCGCATGCGCTCGTTGCCGAGCGCGCGCAGACCGGTGCCGGCGTCGAGCACGATGCGGGTATCACCGGCACGGACCTCGAGGCAGGCGGTGTTGCCGCCGGCGGCCATCTCCGCACCTGGAGTCGCGATCGAGCCGCGGACACCGAGGAACCGAACCGTGAGATCGTGGGTCATGCCGGGGATAAGAGCAGCTTCGGTGCCACGCGTAAGTGCCTGATCCCGCTCCGAAGTTGCTCCACCCTGACGCGATGGCTGCTCCACAATGAAGCAGCGGCTTATCATTGGAGCATGCGCGTGGCGGTGGCGGTCCTCGCGTTCACGACATCGACGGCAATCGCGCAGCCCGGCGCCACCGACGAGTTCGAGGCGTGCAAGGCGCGCCGCCGCGAGCTCACCGCCGAGGCGATGACGATCGCGGATGCGAGCGAGCGCGGCGAGCGGCTCGCGCACATGCCGACGTGCGAGCGCGACGCCGATGGCACCACGCGCGTCGTCGAGGCCCCACCGCCGCCACCGCCGGAGACCGAGCCCTTCGCGCCGCACCTCGCGGTCGCGCTGCACGCCGGCGCCGGAGCGAGCTCGCGGATCACCGGCTCCGATCCGTCGGTGAACGGCATCGGCCCGTTCGTCGAGCTCGAGGGCAGCTGGGGGCTGCGCCGCCACGTCGAGCTCGCGGTCGTCGGCGGCTACGCGAGCTTCCGCGATGCCAGCTACGCGGTGCCGATCGGCTTCGACGCCTACGGCAACGTCATCACCGGCATGTACGACGTGCGCGAGCGGCTCTACGACGTCGGCGCGCGCGTCCGCCTCCGCTACGACAACGTGTCGTTCGGCTGCGGCGGCGGCGTCGAGCTCGAGCAGGCGTTCGCGTACGCCGCGTACCACGACGAGTCCGACGTGCTCGCGCAGGCGGTCGCCGAGGGCGCGTACCGTGTCGCGCAGTCGGGCGAGCTGTCGGTCGACGTGCTCGCGAGCGTGACTGCCGCGCTCAACCCCGGACGGTGGACGAGCAACGCGCTCGATCGCGACGTGCTGTCCGCGCGGCTCGCGGTCGGCCTGCGCTGGCGGTAGCGGCCGATCATCGCGCTCGGCTTCGAGGCCTGGTGACCCGGCAGCTCGAGTAGCCATGCAACCTTCGAGTTGCCACCTGTCGTGGGCTAGGTGCGCGTTCCTGCGCGATCCGGCTCTGGCTCGCGCCGTGCGTAAGGCTCGGGCGTGCGTCGCCTCACTTACCTCCTGCTGTTCGCATTGGTCGTACCAGCCTGCACGAGCTCCGACGACGAGCCGGTCACCGAGCTCGATCCCGGCGGGCCGCTCGGCAAGGAGGACTCCGCCGGGATCCCGGCGCTGCCCGTCAACGGCGACTACAGCGCGACCCAGGCGTGGGTCGTCACGAACCAGTGGGAAGACACCGACACGCCCGACGCGCAGCTCGCCGGCATGGCGTGGCCCGCGAACAGCGGGCTCAACTGGGACCAGAAGTTCGCCGCGTGGGTCGGCTCGTTCCAGCAGATCCCGACGCTCGACAACACGTTCACGACGGTCGCGATCTCGACGCCGTTCGGCAAGTCGGTGCCGGGTCCGAAGGTCGACTGCGCCGATCTCGCGCTGCTGCTGCGGATCTCGTTCGCGGCCTGGTACCACCTGCCGTTCTACTTCGTCGCCTACGACCACGGCACGCCGGTGTACTTCGGCCACTTCGGCGTGCGCACCGCGACCGGCAAGTGGGCGAGCGCGCCCGCGTTCGCACAGTACGCCGACTATTCGAACGAGTCGCCCGCGCAGTACACCGCGAGCTGGCCCAAGGACACCGCGCTGCGGACGCGCGGCGTGTCGGCCGGCGACGACCTGCCGAACCTCGGGCCGGGCGCGCGCGAGGGCGCGTTCATCGACGAGATCCACCTCAACAAGCGCGCGGCGCGGTTCGTGCTGTTCGCGCAGGCGTACCTGGGCTCGCACAACATGGTCGACAGCCACAACACGTACAACCTCGTGCCCGAGGCGCTGCGCACCGGCGACGTGCTGATGTTCGCGCGCGCGCCGAACGTCGATGGTCACACGACGATCGTGACGCGCGTGACGAGCCCGTCACCCGGCCTGATGCAGGCCGAGTCGATCTACGGCAACGATCCGCCGGCGCAGCCCGCGTGGCAGGATCCGGGCTCGACGCGCAGCCTGTTCACCGACAACGAGGGCGGCGGTCCCGTGCTCAACACGCCTTACGGCGGCACGACGCTGTACTCGCACTTGAACGGCGGGCTCAAGCGGTTTCGCGTCGCGAAGGTCAAGAACGGCAAGTGGTTCAACACGTGGATGAACGCCGACGAGGCGAGCTGGATCAACGACACCAACTACGACGCGATCGGCGCGCGCGTCGCGCGCTTCGGCCAGCTGCTCGCGGATCCGGATCCGAGCGTGCAGCGCGACCAGCTGCTCGCGGTGATCGCCGAGAAGCGCGCGTACCTCCACGATCACCCGGCATCGTGCGCCGCGCGCACCGGCCGCGAGGACGCGTTCGCGCAGCTCTACACGCTGATGGAGACGAGCTTCGGCATGGACCGTGCCGCGGTCGACGCGCAGTACCGTACGACGATCGAGGACTACGTGTTCGCGCCGCTCGACTACTCGAAGTCGCGCACGTGCTGCTGGAACCACACGACGAGCGCGATGTACCAGCTGATCATGCAGTACGAGATGCAGCAGCAGGCGAGCGGCTGCGTCGACCCCGCGATCTTCAAGCTGACGAACAACAGCTACGATCCATTCGCCGCGTTCGCGGCGGCGAGCAGCATGGCCGCCGCCTGGCTCCCGTGGTCGGCCGACGAGCAGTGCGACCAGGCGAACGCGACCGACGACGTCGTGATCCCCGATCCGGGGATGACGCCGTGGTGCTCGCTCCCCGCGGCGACGATGCCCTAGGGACGCTTTCTCCTTCTTCAACCAAGCGCGAATCAGCAGCGAACAGTCTCGCGCACTTAGCTGGGGACGCTTTCTCCTCTTTCAACTTCGCATCGCGACCGCGTGCGGATCGGCCGTTCGTGGGGCCGAAACCGGCGGCTCCGAGACCAAAGTTGAAGAAGGAGAAAGCGTCCCCAGTTAACGCCTCGAAACTCCGAGCATCGGCTAGCGGGCAAGTTGAAGAAGGAGAAAGCGTCCCCTCAGCGGTGCAGCGCTTGCTTGAGCAGCTGCAGGAGATCCCGCGACGCCTCGCGAGCGACGGTCAGCGCGGACGCGACGTACGCGATCGCGCCGACGACGATCTCGACGGCGACGTAGATCCACGGCGAGTGCACGCCGGCGGCGCCGAGGAGCCGCG
>JBLMXA010000650.1:0-3322 GCA_050257515.1 Acidobacteriota bacterium
GGCTGCAGCTCGGCGGCACGGCCGATCAGCTGGAAGTCGCGCGCCCCGGCGCCCACGTGGGCGCGATCGCCGACGCGATCGCGGCGCTCACGGGGCTCGGCTGGAAACGGGCGGTCGCGCGACGTGCCGTCGAGATCGCCACGCGCGAGCTCGGCGCCGACACACCGCTCGTGCCGCTGATCCGGCGCGCGTTGCAGAGGTGCAACTAGCTCGTCGCGAACGAGTGAATCGCAACCAGAGCCGGAATAGAGGACTTCCTCATTTCGCTTCCGGTTCCGCTTCACTATTCTCCGGCGATGCCGAGAGGGTTTCTGACGCTCGCCGATGTTCCTGTCTCGCAGTGGCCGAAGCTGCTCGACCGCGCCGCGTTCCTGAAGAAGCACCGGCTCCAGCAGACGCTCGCCGGCAAGAGCGTCGCGCTCGTGTTCGAGAAGGCGTCGACGCGCACGCGCGTGTCGTTCGAGGTCGGCACGTACGAGCTCGGCGGCCACGCGGTGTTCATCTCGCAGCAGGGCAGCCAGATCGGGCGCGGCGAGCCGATCGAGGACACCGCGCGCGTGCTCTCCGGCTACTGCCACGCGATCGTGCTCCGCACGTTCGGCCAGGAGCGCGTGGCGCAGCTCGCGCGCCACGCGAGCGTGCCGGTCGTCAACGGGCTGTCGGACCAGCATCATCCATGTCAGGTCGCGACCGATCTGTTCACCGTGCGCGAGCGATTCGGCCGCGTCGAGGGGCTCGTCTACGCGTGGGTCGGCGACGGCAACAACATGGCGAATTCGTGGATCGAGGCCGCCGGGATGTTCGGTCTCGACTTGCGGCTCGCCTGCCCCGAGGGCTTCGCGCCTGACCCGCTGCTCGTCACGGCGACACGCGACGCGCAGGCGCGGCTCGGCAGGGGCTCGATCGTGCTGACCGCAGATCCTCGCGAGGCCGTGCGCGGCGCGCACGTGATCAACACGGACGTGTGGGCATCGATGGGGCAGGAGGAGGACGCCGCGCGGCGACGCGCCGCGTTCAAGGGCTACTGCGTCGACACCGCGCTCGTCGCGACTGCCGCGAGCGACGCGATCGTGTTGCACTGCCTGCCGGCGCACCGCGGCGAGGAGATCACCGGGGACGTGCTCGACGGCCCGCGCTCGCTCGCATGGGTGCAGGCCGAGAACCGTTTGCACGTCGGCAAGGCGATTCTCGAGCACGTGATACAGTCGTGACGTGAGCAGCGGAGTGCCTGCCGAGCTCCCGGGGCTGGGGTCGTCGGCGATGGTGTTGCGCGTGCGGCCCGGCTTCGACCCGCTCAAGGCGGGCGTCGGGCCCGACGAGTACTTCGTGCTGTCGCGGATCGACGGCAAGCAGACGGTCCGCGAGGTGCTGCTGTCGACCGGCCTGCCGGTCGATCGCGGGATCCAGATCTTGCACAAGCTGCGCACCGTGGGCGCGGTGCTGATGCCCGGCGAGCCGGCGAACGCGCCGCCGCCCGGGCCTGGGCGTCCCACCGTCGCGCGCACCGCGACGCCCGTGTCGGCGACGGCCGCTCAGCTGCGCCCGCCGGCGCCGCCGCCCGACGTGCCGACCGTGAGGCTGCCGCCGAACGTGCTCAAGGCGCACCTCGACGCGCCGACGACACGCCGCGCCGCTGCGAGCGAGTCACCGGCGGCCGAGCCCGCCGGCCCCGAGCTCCGGCTGCCCGACCCGTCGGGCCCGGAGATCGCGGCGCTCACCGAGGACTGCGACCTGCCGGATGCCGAGCGCCGTCGCATCCTCGCGATGCAGCGGCTCGTCGCCGCGAAGGATCCCTGGGGGCTGCTCGGCGTGCCGCGCGGCGCCGATCCCAAGCTGGTCAAGCGCACGTACTTCAAGCTATCCAAGGATATCCACCCCGACCGCTACTACGGCAGGCAGCTCGGCAGCTTCGCCGACCGGCTCGCCCTGGTCTTCGAGGCGGTCAGCCGCGCGTACGCGAAGGTGACGTCGCCCG
Organism: Acidobacteriota bacterium; assembly: GCA_050257515.1. GTDB lineage: Bacteria > Myxococcota_A > Polyangia > Haliangiales > Haliangiaceae > JABFXX01. Next base: position 1,976 of record JBLMXA010000650.1, read on the forward strand.
AGGGGCTGCGCACGACCGGCCCGCACCCCGCGGTCGGCCAGGACCAGCCCCAGACGCCGCAGGAGTACGCCGCCGAGCTGTTCGCGCGCGCGTGCGACGTCGAGACCTCCGGAGATCCATTAGAGGCGATGAAGCTGTTCGCCGCCGCGGTGCGCGTCGACCCGCAGACGCGGTTCCTGCGGCGCGCCGCGAGCTGCGCGCTCGCCGCCGGCCAGCCGAAGACCGCGCTCGAGTACGCGAAGAAGGCCCAGCAGCAGGCGCCGAGCGATCCGTCGCTCGCGCGGCTGCTGGCGCAGGCGTTCCGCGCGGCCGGCAAGCTCGGCGATGCCGAGGAGGTCCTCGTCATGGCGATGGCGATGAAGAGCGAGAACGACGCACTGACGAGCGAGCTGCGTCACGATCTCGCCGAGGTCCGAAGGCTCCTGGCCAGCTCGCCCTAACCTGCCGGAATTGGGTTACTCTCCGAGGTGCCATGGCCAGCGACAAGGTGATCGGCATCGACCTCGGCACGACGAATTCGTGCGTGGCGATCGTCGAAGATGGAACGCCGTCCGTGATCCCCAATCGCGGCGGCTACAAGACCACACCGTCGATGGTCGCGATCGCCGAGAACGGCAAGCGGCTGGTCGGTCACATCGCGAAGCGCCAGGCGATCACGAACGCCGAGAACACCGTCTACGCGTCCAAGCGCCTGATCGGCCGCAAGTGGGGCTCCGCCGCGGTGCGCAGCTCGCTCGAGATCATGCCGTACCGCATCGTCGAGGGCCCGCACGACGACGTCCGCATCATGCTGCGCGACCAGGTGTTCAGCGTACCCGAGGTCGCCGCGTACATCCTGCAGGAGATGAAGCTGATCTCCGAGGAGTACCTCGGCGAGGAAGTGCAGAAGGCCGTGATCACGGTGCCGGCGTACTTCAACGACGGCCAGCGGCAGGCGACCAAGGATGCCGGCCGGATCGCCGGCCTCGACGTCATCCGCATCATCAACGAGCCGACCGCGGCGGCGCTCGCGTACGGCTTCGGCCGCAACATCGAGCGCAAGGTCGCGGTGTACGACCTCGGCGGCGGCACGTTCGACATCTCGATCCTCGAGATCGGCAACGGGGTGTTCGAGGTGATCTCGACCGCCGGCGACACGTTCCTCGGCGGCGAGGACTTCGACCGCCGCATCATCGACTGGCTCGTGTTCGGGTTCGAGAAGCAGTACGGCATCGATCTGCGCAAGGACAAGATGGCGCTGCAGCGGCTCAAGGACGTCGCCGAGAAGGCGAAGTGCGAGCTGTCGAGCGTCAAGGAGACCGAGATCAACCTGCCGTTCATCATCTCGACCGGCCGCAACGAGGCGCT
>JBLMXA010000651.1:0-6040 GCA_050257515.1 Acidobacteriota bacterium
GCAGGCGCTGGCGTTGGCGAGCGTTGGCCTGCGCGTCCTCGGCGTCGCGCGCAGCGAGCTGCCGCGCGGCGCGGTCCCACCCGACGATCCAGGCGACCTCGAGCTCGCGTGGATCGGCCTGGTCGGGCTCGTCGATCCCGTGCGGCCGACCGTGCACGCCGCGATCGAGGAGTGCCACGCTGCAGGAATTCGGGTCGTGATGATCACCGGCGACTATCCCGCGACCGCGCAGCACATCGCGCACGAGATCGGGATCGACCATCACACCACCGTGCTATCGGGCAGCGAGCTCTCCGCCCTCGACGATGCCGCGCTGGTGGCGCGCATTCGATCGATCGACGTGTTCGCGCGCATCATGCCCGAGCAGAAGCTTCGCATCGTCGAGACGCTCAAGCAGGCAGGCGAGATCGTCGCGATGACCGGGGATGGCGTCAACGATGCGCCGGCGCTCAAGGCCGCTCACATCGGCATCGCGATGGGCGGTCGCGGGACCGATGTCGCGCGTGAGGCGTCACAGCTCGTGCTCCTCGACGATGATTTCGCGTCGCTCGTGCTCGCAGTGCGCACCGGCAGGCGCATCTACGACAACCTGCAGAAGGCGCTCTCGTACATCCTCGCCATCCACCTGCCGATCGTCGGGCTCACGGTGCTGCCGATCGTGTTCGGCTGGCCGCTCGTGCTCCTGCCGATCCACATCGCGTTCCTGCACCTCGTGATCGATCCGGCGTGCTCCGTGGTATTCGAGGCCGAGCCGGAGGAGCGCGACATCATGCAACGACCGCCGCGATCGCTCGCCGCGAGGTTGTTCGGCCGGCGCGTGATCGCGCCGAGCATGGCGCTAGGGACCAGCCTCACCGCGGTGCTGCTCGCGACGTTCGCGATCGCGCACTACAGCGGGCTCGGCGAGTACGCGTCGCGCACGATCACGTTCGTGACGCTGATCCTGGCAAACATCGCGCTGATCCTGATGAGCCGCGTGGCTCGTTCCGGACCGCGTGTGACGAATCCGGCGTTACGGTGGGTGGGCGGCGGCGCGATCGCATTCCTCGTGGTGTGCATCGCGATCCCGGCGTTACGCTCGCTGTTCCGGTTCGACGCGCTCCATGCCGACGATCTCGCGTTGACGGCGAGTGCGATCGTCGCGGTGGTCGTGTTGTTCGCTGCCGTGGAGCGGTTGGTGAGGGGCAGCCTGTCGAGGCGGTCCGCGGCGAGCTAGCCGCGTGCGCGCGCGACGAGCACGGGCGTCCGCGCGTGCCGCACGATCTTCTCGGCGACCGAGCCCAGCAGCACGCGCCGGATCCCGGTACGCCCATGGCTGCCCACCACGACGAGATCGAGCTTCGGATCGGCATCCAGCATCGCGAGCGTCTCCGCGGCGGGCGAGCCGAACGCCGTACGCGTCGATACCGATGCTCTTGTCATCGCACCAAGCTCGCTGCCCCAAGCCTCGGTCAGGCGCTGCGCGCGCCTGTCGAGGTCGAACGCTTCATCGCTCCGACTCGGCTCGAGCCCGAACAGCGCCGGGATCTCGATCGCGTGGAATAGCGTCACGCTCTCTCTCGCGAGCTCGCCGGCGCGACGCATGGCTTGATGCGACGAATCCGAGAAGTCGACCGAGCACAGCACGTGCTGAAGGCCCTTGTACTCGCCACGCGCGACGATGACCGAGCAATCCGCATGGCGCACGACCTGCTCGGCCACCGAGCCGAGCAGGAAGCGCGATATTCCGGTGCGGCCGTGCGTTCCGATGACGACGAGATCCACGTCTGGGTCGGTCGGGATCTCCGCGATCTGCGCCCACGGCACACCCGACAGCAGCAGCGTGGAGACGCGCGGCGCGCCCAGGCCAACCGCGCGTTGTTTCGCCTCGGCGAGCATGCGCTCGGAGCTGTCGCGTACGGCGTCCCAGCCCGCGGGCGGCATGGTCTCGCTCGAATACGCGAGCGGCGGCACGTACCAGACGTGAGCGACGACGAGGTCGGCGTCGAGGTCCGTGGCCATTCGTGCGGCGAACTGCAGCGCCTGCTCCGAACCAGGCGAGAAATCGATCGGACACACGATCTTCTTGAACATGGCGTCCTCCGTGTACGGACCAGCTCGCAGGCCTTGTCGCTGCAGTGCGTGTTCTATGCGGGTACTGACACCTACTCGACCAGCATGCGACGTGCCGGTTCTCCGTGGCCAAAGAGCCCGCAAAGCGTGCATGCCCGTCGCATGCCGTGCACATGCGCGTACGTCGGCACGAGACATGCTCACCCCGTCGTCATGGTCGATGTCCTCGTGGAGCGCCTGCGCGACCGGCGGAGCCGCAAGGTCGCGTTCGTATCGCACTGCTTGCTCAACGAGAACACGCGCTACCTTGGCGGTGCGTGCCGCGCGTGCTGTGTGCGCGAGGTCGTCAATGACTTGCTCGACCGCGATATCGGGATCGTTCAGATGCCATGCCCCGAGCAGCTCGCCTGGGGCGGGGTGCGGAAGCGGCACATGCTGCGCTTGTACGGACACGCACGCGCCGCGAGGCTCGCCGGCATCGCGCGCGCCTACTCGCGATTCGCGTTCCGCCGACTCGCTCGACGCATCGCGGCTCAGATCGCCGACTACGTCGAGAGTGGCTTCACCGTCGAAGCGGTGATCGGCGTCGACGGGTCGCCAAGCTGCGGTGTGGCGACGAACGTCGAGATCCGTGGAGCTGTTCGCGACATCGCCGTCACCGACCCCGAGGAGCTCACCATCGACGAACAGAACGCGCTCGTGCGACGACATCTCGCGCCGGGGCGCGGTCTATTCATCGAGGAGCTGCAGCGCGAGCTGCGCCGGCGAAGCCTCGACGTTCCGTTTCGCGCGCACGATCTCATCGATGAGCTCGACGGATTGCGATCGCATGTGGGGTGAGGCTGTCAGAGCCTTGTCGTACGCTGCATCGTGGAGGAGCCATGGCAGTCGCGACCATCGAGGAGCTTCGCTCGGCATTCGAGGATGGCCAACCAGAGCGCATCATCGGAACGCTCGAATCGGGATGGGTGGATTTCAAGTCACAACCCTATCCGCTGAGCACCGACCGCGGGGCATGGGAGCTCTGCAAGGACGTGGCAGGGCTCGCGAACGCGAACAGTTCCTGCCGCGTTCGCGCGTGGATCTCACTGCCGAGATGTACGGTGCCGACGGGATCGCAGCCGCTGTGCGGCAACGCCATGCGCGCGAGATTCCGCTCGGCGAGGACGTGCTGAAGGCGCTCAAAGCGCATCGGCATCTCCGCGGCAAGCTCGTGTTCTGCACGATGGAGGGTGAGGTGTTCTCCGTCGGCGAGCCGCGGTACTGGCTCGCGCAGGTCTGCCGCAAGGCGGGGCTGCGTGAGATCGGCTGGCACACGCTGCGTCACACGTTCGCGAGTCACCTCGCGATGCGTGGTGCGCCGCTCAAGGCCATCCAGGAGCTGCTCGGTCACGCGACGATCCAGATGACGATGCGCTACGCGCATCTCGCGCCAGAAGTCGCGCGCGATGCCGTGCGCCTGCTCGATGCGAACGATGCTCGTGGCAAAACGGTGGCAAAAACCGCCGAAGCTGCTGCGAACTAGCTGAAAAGTCGCGGAAGCGCATGGGAATCGAACCCACCAACCCGTCGCTCGCGCGAAGGTTCATCGGTTTTGAAGACCGAGGCCGGCACCAGTCCGGCACGCGCTTCCGTCGCGCGTTATCACACGGGTGGGCGCGACCGGCAAGCGCTCGCCACGAGGTGGGCGTACAGATCGACGTCGTCGATCGTGGGGCGGCGGACGAGCGTGTCGTCGAAGGCCGCGTGTGGCGCGCGCGCGCGGAGCTGAGCGACCGCGAGCGCGAAATTCTGTGTTGCGGTCGGCGCGAGCGCGGCGCCGAGGCCGCCGTAGTGAGTGGCGTGCTCGCGCAGCAGCCAGGGCGTGCCGCCGTCGGCGCGGAACACGTAGAGCACCTGCTCGGTCGTCTCGGTGCGCGTCGTGACCTCGCGGCTCTGGGTCTTGCGCGTGACCAGGCCGCCGGTGAGGACCGCGCGCGTCGCGTCGAACTTCTTCTGCTTGACGGTCGTGGTCGTCTCGTCGCGGTGCTGGTGGCGGGCGCGGACGAGCGCGGAGATGTCCGTCCACGGCAGCCGCGCGTCGCCCGAGACCAGCGCATCGGCTGCGAGCTCGAAGCGGCGGAGCTGGACCATCGCGGTCGCGCGCACGACGTCGGCGGATCGGCAATGCTCGACGCGGTGGCCGCGCGAGCGCAGCTTGCGCGCGAGCGCCTGTGCCGCGGCGTCGTCGGTGGTGGCCAGCACGATCGCGGGCAGGCCGGCCGCGAGCTTGAGCCGCGTCTCGTACGCGGTCGTGCCGAGATCCGCGGCGAGCGCCTTCGCCTCGGCGTCGATCGACGTCGCGAGCTGGGCGATCGCGACGATGTGGCGTTCGTTCTGCATCATGCGACCGTCTCTGCAGCGTAGCGCGCGATCAGGCCGGAGCGCAGCGCGTTGCGGTGCGTGCGCGCAAACACCCGCGAGCACAGCAGGAGCTCGCCGATCGCGAGCGCGCCGGCGATCGCGAGGTCCGACAGCGACGCGGAGCGCCCGGCGACGACCGCGCGCAGGTTCTCGAACACGTACGACGGCGGCAGCGCGTGCGCGATCACCTGCATCCAGCCCGGGAGCGTGCCGAGCGGATAGAACACGCCGACGAACGGCGACATCAGCATCGGGATCGGCCACACGAACCACTCCGACGACGGGCCGAGGCGCAGCACGATCGCGCACGCCAGCACGCCGAGCGCGATGCCGAACACGAACAGCACGCCGAGGAACAGCGCGACGATCGGGCCGAACGCGAGGAACGACAGCCCGAACGCGGCGAACGCGAGCACGAGCATGACGACGAGGCCGATCGCGCTCATCGCGATGCTCGCGATCACGAGCCCGGTGACGTACTCGCCGGTGCCGATCGGCGACGCGAACAGGTTGAGGAAGTTGCGCGCCCACACGTCCTCGAAGAACGTCGTGGTCACGCCCTGCATCACGCGCGTGAAGAAGTCCCACATCAGCACGGCGCCGAGCAGCATCGGGATCGCGCCGGTGCCGACGCTCGTGATGTGCGACAGGTACTTCGTGATGAAGCCCCACAGCACGACGTCGAGCGTCACCCACGCGAACAGCGGCACGATGCGCGAGACGCTGCCGCGCATCAGGTAGTACTGGCGCAGCACGATCGCGAGGCTGTGGCGCAGCTTCACGACGCCCTCGCGAGCTCGACGAACAGGTCCTCGAGCGACGCCTTGCCGTGCTCGTGCGGCAGCGTCTTCGGATCGCCGGCGACGCGCACGCTGCCGTTGACGAGGATCATGATGCGATCGCAGACGCCCTCGACCTCGAACATGTTGTGCGACGTCCACAGCACGCCGGCGCCGGTGTCGGTCGCGACGCCGCGGATCATCGCGCGCACGTCGCGCGCGATCGACGGATCGAGGGACGCGGTCGGCTCGTCGAGCAGCAGCAGCCGCGGCCGGTTGAGCAGCGCCTTCGCGAGGTTCGCGCGGGTCTGCTCGCCCGAAGACAGCAGGCCGCACTTGCTGTCGCGCAGCTCGCGCAGGTCGCACAGCTCGATCACCTCGTCGATGCGCCGCGGCAGCTCCGGCACGTCGTAGAGCATGCCGAACACGCGCAGGTTCTGGGCGACCGTCAGGTTGCCGGGCAGCGTCGCGTAGACCGCGGCGAAGTTCGTGCGCGCGAGCGCGGCCGTGCGATCGCGCGCGAGCTCGACGCCGTCGATCGCGATGTGCCCGGACGTCGGCCCGAGCACGCCGAGGACCATGCTGATCGTCGTCGTCTTGCCGGCGCCGTTGGGGCCGAGCAGCCCGACGATCTCGCCGGGCCCGACCTCGAACGACAGCCGGTCGACCGCGACCTTGCGCCCGAACTCGCGGCGGAGGTCGGTGACGACCAGCGGCTGAACCACGGCCTACGGATAGCAAGCTAATCGGGCGCGACGCCAGCGTCTGGCGAGCGCTTCAGGATGAGGAAGGTCACTCGCTCGTTC
>JBLMXA010000652.1:0-6675 GCA_050257515.1 Acidobacteriota bacterium
GCGGGGCCCTTCGCCATGGCGACGCCCGCGAGCGCCGACAGCGGCACGACCGCGCCGTCCTTGAGCGGCACGCGCAGCTCGCGGATCGCCGCGAGGTCCTGGCGCGACACGCGCGGGAACCGCACGGTCACGTCGAACCGCCGCTCGCCATCCCACAGCTCCGACGCGGCGTGGCCCGACAGCGCGGTCTCGATGTAGTCCTGCACGCTGCCGAGGTCCTGATCCCAGCGCGCGAGCGCCTTGCGATCCGGCGACACCGCGATCACGGGCTCCTCCGACGCCTTGACGATGCCCGGGTCGGCGCACCCGGGGACCTTCGCGATCTCGGTCTCGGCGGCATCGGCGAGCTCGCGCAGCTTGGCCACGTCGTCGCCGTAGATCTTCACCGCGACCTGGCCCTGCTGGCCGCTGATGTTCTCGTTGACGTTGTCGCGGATCGGCTGGCTGAAGTTGTACTCGATGCCCGGGATGGCCTTGAGGTCCTCGCTCATGATCGCGACCATGTCGTCCAGCGTGTGGATGCGGGCGCGCCACTCGCTCATCGGCTTCAGCTTGATGAAGATCTCGAGGTTGTTGAACAGCTTCGGATCGGTGCCGTCCTCGGGGCGGCCGAGCTGGCTCAGCACCTCGGTGACCTCCGGCACGTGCCTGCGCAGCGCCGCGACGATCGTCGGCGTCAGCCGGCGGCCCTCGTCGAGCGAGGTCGTCGGCGGCAGCGTGAACGTCACGTAGATCGAGCCCTCGTTGAGCTCGGGCAGGAACTCGCTGCCGAGACGCGGCGCGAGCTGCGCGCCGGCGCACAGCAGGCCGAGTGTCGCGAGCAGCACCGCGAACGGGTTGTTCATCGCGGTCATCAGGATCGGATCGTGGACGCGGCGCGCGAGGCGCAGCACCGGTGACTGCTTGATCTTCGGGTGGCGGCGCAGCGCGAAGAAGCACAGCACCGGCACGAGCGTGAAGCTGACGAGCATCGCGCCGACGAGCGCGCTGACGACGGTGTGCGCCATCGGCGCGAAGATCCGGCCCTCGACCCGCTGCAGCGCGAAGATCGGGAGGTACGCGGCGACGATGATCAGCAGCGAGAACAAGGTCGGGCGCGCGACCTGGCGGGCGGTGTGGAAGATCGACTCGAGCCGCTGCGGCGGGCCGGCGTGGTCGTACGAGTCGCCGGCGACGTGCTCGAACACGTGCTCGACGAGGATCACCGCGCCGTCGACGATGATGCCGAAGTCGACCGCGCCCATCGACAGGAGATTCGCGCTCATCCCGCGCGCGTGCAGGTAGATGAACGACGCCGCGAGCGACAGCGGGATCACGAGCGCGACGACGAGCGAGGCGCGCACCGACAGCAGGAACACGAACAGCACGATGCTGACGAGCAGCGCGCCCTCGGCGAGGTTGTGGAACACGGTGTCGAGCGTGGTGTCGACGAGATCGGTGCGGTCGTAGAACGGGCTGATGTGCACGCCCTCGGGCAGCGAGCGCTTCTGCAGCTCGCCGACTCGCGCGCGCAGGCCTTCGAGCACGACCGACGGGTTCTCGCCCTTGCGCATCAGCACGATCCCCTCCACCGCGTCGCGGTTGCCGTCGCGCGTGACGACGCCCTGGCGCGGCGCGTAGCCGACCTGCACCATCGCGACGTCCTTGATCGTGACGGGCACGCCGCCGTGGAAGCCGACGCGCACCTCGGAGATGTCCGCGATGCTCGCGAACGTGCCGACCGAGCGGATCACGAAGCCCTGATCGCCGCGCTGGACGAGCCCGCCCGACGCGTTCGCGGACGCCTTCGACAGCGCGGTGAACAGGTCGTCGAGCACGACGCCGGTCGCGGTCATCCGCGTCGGGCTCGGCTCGACGTGGATCTCCTGGACGAGCCCACCGTACGACGTGACGTCGGCGACGCCGTGCACGCGCATCAGCGCCGGTCGCACGACCCAGTCCTGCAGCGTGCGCAGGGTCATCGGGTCGGTCGTCGCGCCGTCGAGGGTGTAGCGGTAGACCTCGCCGATCGGCGTCGCGAGCGGGCCGAGGTCGGGCTCGATGCCCTGCGGCAGGTTCGCATCCGGGATGCGCTCCATGATCTGCTGGCGCGCGGCGAGCACGTCGACGCCGTCCTCGAACGTCAGCGTGACGAGTGACAGCCCGAACAGCGAGATCGAGCGCTGGCGGATCGTGCCGGGCACGCCGTTGAGGGCGCGCTCGAGCGGGATCGAGATGCGGCGCTCGACCTCCTCCGAAGGCTGACCCGGGTAGAGCGTGATGATCTGGACCTGCGTGTCGGTCGGGTCAGGGAACGCCTCGATGGTGAGGTTGCGGTACGCCCACCACCCACCGATCACCATCGTCAGCGCACCGACGAAGACCACGAGCCGACCGCGCAGAGAATGCGACAACAGCGCGTCGAGCATGGATTGCGCCGGGTCGACAGAGCACGCATCGCGCCAGCGATCGGCCCCGCCAGCACCGCGCCCGCGCCCGTCGCGTGCGGCGAAACTCCTCACTGTGGAGTTTTGCCCTCCACACGCCACGTCGCCTTAATGCTCGCCTAAGGGTGCATTTCCGCAGCGGTGGTTAATTGATGACCGTGGACCGTCCCGTCTCGATCGTGCTCGTCGATGACGATGCCGAGCTGTGCGAGCTCGTGCGCTTCGGGCTCGCGCCTCAGGGGATCACCGTCGCGTCGCGCACGAGCGGCGAGGAGGCGTTCGCGCTCGTCACGTCGAGCGACGTCGACGTCGTCGTCACCGATCTCGCGATGCCAGGCATGCACGGGTTCGAGCTGATCGACCGCATCGCCGCGAATCGCCCCGAGCTGCCGGTGATCGTGCTGACCGGCGCGGGAGATTTTGCGACCGCGGTGACCGCGATGCGAACCGGCGCGTACGACTTCGTCACCAAGCCCGTCGATCTCGCCGCGCTCGCGCTCGCGGTGCGCCGTGCCGCCGAGCGCCGAGCGCTGCGCGCCGAGGTGTCGCGGCTGCGGCGCGTCGTCGCCGAGGCGCGCCGGTTCGGCAACCTCGTCGGCGCGAGCGCGGCGATGCAGCAGGTGTACGACGTGATCGAGCAGGTCGGGCCGACCGATGCGACCGTGCTGATCACCGGCCAGTCGGGCACGGGCAAGGAGATCGTCGCGCGCTCGCTGCACCATGCCTCCAAGCGGCGCGCGGGGCCGTTCGTCGCCGTCGACTGCGCGGCGATCCCCGAGAACCTGATCGAGAGCGAGCTGTTCGGCCACGTGCGCGGCGCGTACACGGACGCGAAGCTGCCGCGGCAGGGCCTGCTCGTGCAGGCGAGCGGCGGCACGCTGTTCCTCGACGAGATCGCGGATCTGCCGGTGTCGGTGCAGCCGAAGCTGCTGCGCGTGCTGCAGGAGCGGCGAGTGCGGCCGGTCGGCGGCGACAGCGAGCAGGCGTTCGACGTGCGGCTCGTGTGCGCGACGAACCGCGACCTCGAGGCGATGGTGCAGCAGCGCGAGTTCCGGGAGGATCTCTACTACCGGATCAACGTCGTGCAGGTCCCGCTGCCGCCGCTGCGCGTGCGCGCCGGCGACGTGCTGCTGCTCGCGCAACACTTCGTCGATCACTTCGCGCGCATGTTCGATCGCGAGATCTCCGGGCTGACGGCGGAGGCGGCCGAGCGGCTGCAGCGCTATGGCTGGCCGGGCAACGTGCGCGAGCTGCGCAACGCGATCGAGCGCGCGGTCGCGATGAGCCCGGGTCCGCTGCTGCAGGTCGAGGATCTGCCGGAGCGCATCCGCGACTACCGCGGCGTGCCGGCGCGCGCAACGCATCATCCCGAGCTCGAGCTGCCGCTGGAGGAGATCGAGCGCCGTCACATCCTGCGCGTCCTCGAGGCGAACCAGGGCAACAAGCTCGCCGCGTCGCAGGTGCTCGGGATCGATCGCAAGACGCTGTATCGCAAGCTCATGCGCTACGGCGTGGATCGCGAGTCATGAGCGTCCCCCAGGGCCGCGTGCCGCCGGCGTGGCCGGCGCTGGTCGCGCTCGCGGTCGTCGTGCTGCTGTCGGTCGCGATGCTCGGCGTCGATCTCGTCGTCGATCGCGAGACCGCCGACACGACGCACGAGCTCGTCGGTGACTCGATGCGCTCGATCGCGCTCGCCGACGACCTGCGCTATCAGGCGTACCGGCTCGCGACCGCGAACCTCGCGCCCGACCAGATCGCCTCGATCGCCGAGCAGATCGACGCCGACGCGCGCGCCTACGCTCCGCTCGCGACCGGCGCCGGCGAGAACGCCGAGTGGGGCCGGCTGCAGGCGCTGCTCGCGCACCTGCGCCACGAGCAGCCGCTGCCGACGACCGGCTCGAGCGCGACGCTGATCGCCGAGATCGAGACCTCGATCGCGCGGCTCGTCGAGATCAACGAGAGCGATGCGCGTGCGAGCGCGCGGCAGATCGCCGACGCGCACCGCGAGGGGCTGCTCGCCGACGCGATCGTCGGCGCGATCACCGTCGTGCTTGCGGCGCTCGTCGCGGTCGCGCTCGTGCGCGCGCTGCGCCGCCAGCGCGAGCTCTTGCGCGCGCATCTCGCCGCGCTCGACGAGCACAACCGGGAGCTCGTCGCGTTCGCCGGGCGCGCCGCTCACGATCTGCGCGGCCCACTCAGCCCGATCAAGGGCTACGCCGATCTGCTGTCGCTGGAGTCGTCGCCGCAGGTGATCGAGCTCGCGGCGCGCATCGCGCGGGGCGTCGCGCGGATGTCCGGGGTCATCGACGACATGCTCGCGCTCTCGATCGAGGGCAAGCCGTCGCCGGGCAAGGTCGCCATCGCGCCGGTCGTGCGCGAGGTGCTCGACGAGCTGCACGACCAGCTCGCCGACGCCGACGTCGCGGTCGAGGTCGGCGAGACGGCGACGGCGTGCTCGGCCGGCGTGCTCGCCCAGATCCTGCGCAACCTCGTCGGCAACGCCGCGAAGTATCGCTCGCCCGACCGCCGCCTCGCACTGCGCGTCGAGGCGCGTCCGACGAACGGGATCGTCGAGCTGGTCGTCGCCGACACCGGCACCGGCATGAACGCCGAGGCCGCCGCGCACGCGTTCGAGCCGCTGTACCGCGCGCCGGGCGCGTCGTCGCCGGGCCACGGCCTCGGCCTGTCGATCGTCCAGCGCATGCTCCACGCGATCGGCGGGTCGATCGAGCTCGCGTCGAAGCTGGGCGAGGGCACGAAGGTGCTCGTGAAGCTACCTGCGGCGTGACCGGACCGCCGCGATCGCGCCGGCGACGGTGACGGCGGCGGCGACTCCGGCGATGACGTGCAGCGGCTGAAACTCGTCGAGATAGCCCTGGTAACGGCGTGGCATGCCGCGCAGCCTGAGGCCGAGGAACGCGGCCGACGTCGCGATCGTGCCGATCGCGAACATCGCCGTGGCGATCCGCGGCGGCACTCGCTCGCGGGAGGCGGCCGCGAACAACGCGGCGAGCACGGCTCCGCCGAGCGCGGGAAACGGCGCGAGCATCGCGACCGTGTCGGGCAGATACGAGGCGTGCACGGCGTGAACGATCGCGTACGCGATCCACGCGGCGGCCAGGCACGGCGCGAGGGCGAGCCAGACGATCGCGGCCGCGGCGGAGCCGAGGACGGCGGGGATCGCGCTGCACACGGCAACGGTGCTCGCCGCGACGAGCAGGACGGTCTGCGGCAGCTCGCCGGTCACGAGTGGCACGTCGACGATCGCCAGCGCGACGATCGCGCCGATCGCCGCGACCGCGGCGCGCCGGGCCTCGACGCCGGCGTTGGCCGCCAGCGACGCGGCGAGCTGGGCAGCGCCCGCGGCGACGCCGAGCGCGAGCGTCACCAGCGCGGCACGCAGCACGTGGGGGCCGAGCGGCGAGCCGGTCATCCAGTCGTACGGTGCGAACGCCGCCGTCATGAACACCGCCATCACCGCCGCCCACATCGCGAACGCGGCCCATCCGAGCACGACCGCGCCGCGGCCGGGGCGTCCGACGAGCGTCGGGATCGCGACGAACGCCGCGACGAGCGCGCCGACCATCGCCAGCCCGTGCAGCGCGAGCGCGCGGCCGTAGGTGTCGGGCGACAGGGTGATGCCTGGATCGAGCAGCTCCACGCGCATCACCACCGCGCTGGCGGCGCCGATCACCGCGACGCAGGCGGTCGCGACGAGCCACGCGCGGCGCAGAGCAAGCACGCCGAGGCGATACCACGTGGTGCTACGATCGCGCCATGGCGGGGCGGTGGGCACGCTCGATCGGCTCGGCTGCGGAGCAGCCGCCGGCGCGCCCGGCGCGACGCTGGGCCGCGGTGCCGTGCCTGCCGGTCGCGACGTCCGCGGCGGTGCTCGCGAGCGCGTTCTGCGTCGCGAGCCCGTGGCCCGATGCCGGATCGGCGATGCGTTCCCGGATCCCCGTCGCGCGCGCCTTGTCGAGAGACGCTGCTATCCCGGCACCCCGCGCGCGCTGACCGCGCCGAAGGCGCGCTGGAGGAGCCACGTCTGCGGGAGCCACACCCACAGCGCTTCGTAGGTGGGCGGCGGCTTCCACATCACGGACGCGCCGGCGAGCTCCTTCCAGCCCGGGAAGCTGATGCCGCTCGAGAACGGATCGACGAGCCACGTCCGCCCGCGGTCGGCGCCGTGGTGGCGCCAGTTGTTGAGCACGTAGGACACGGCGTGCCTCACCGATCTCGGCGATTTCAA
>JBLMXA010000653.1:0-3243 GCA_050257515.1 Acidobacteriota bacterium
ACGTGGGAGCACACCGGCTCCTTGCTCGAACAGCTGCACTGCCACTCGCCGGCGGCCTCGTCGAGGACGACCTCGAACGGGGTCGGGCGGCCCGGCACGCGGACCTCGTACTCGACCTCGCCGCCGCTGCCGCCGCGCACCGCGACGCGGCCCTCGCGCGCGAGCGTGACCCCCTGCGACCAGGTGCGCTCGGTCGCCTCGGCACGGACGGCGTCACGCAGAGACACGGCGCGCTTTACCACACCCGTTCGGTCGGCGTGATAGCTTCGCCGCACATGGTCCTCGTGGACGATGGCGACGACGCGGCGCTGGTCCAGGCGATGGCGGCAGGCGATCGCGATGCGCTCGCGACGCTGTACGAGCGTCACTGTCAGGTGCTGCTAGGGCTCGCGCTGCGTATCGTGAGAGAGCGGCGGGAAGCGGAGGATCTACTACACGACGTCTTCCTCGAGGCGTGGCGATGTGCCAAGGATTTCGATCCGAAGCGCGGCCGCGTTCGTACCTGGCTGGCTATCCGTATGCGCTCGCGAGCTCTCGACCTCCAGAAGTCTGCACGCGTCTCGCGCAACGCGGGCGATGCGGGGCTCGAGCAGGTCGTCGACGATCGCGAGCGCGCGACGCCCGACCACACGCGCGTGCGCGACGCGCTCGCGTGCCTCGGCGACGATCAGCGCCGCGTGCTCGAGCTGGCGTACTTCGACGGGCTGTCGTGCAGCGAGATCGCCGAGCGCATCGCGATCCCGATCGGCACCGTGAAGTCGCGGCTCGCTGCCGCGATGCTCAAGCTGCGCGAGGCGCTGGGAGGCGGCCGATGAGCGCGACCGGCGACATTCGCGAGCTGCTCCCGCTGTACGCGCTGGACGCGCTGGCGCCCGACGAGGCACGCGCCGTCGAGCGTGCGGTCGCCGCCGATCCGGCGCTCGCCGCCGAGCTCGACGCGTACCGCGACGCCGCGCACCAGCTCGTCGCCGTCGTGCCGACCGCGGTCCCCGGCCATACGGTGAAGGCGCGGCTCATGGCATCGGTGGGCGCCGGCCGGTTCGAGCGGTTCGCCGCGCGCATGGCGACCCTGTTCGACGTCACCCTCGAGCGCGCGCGCGAGCTGCTCGGCCTCATCGAACGCGATGCGTCGTGGCAGGTGGGACTGCCCGGGCTCGCGCTCGTGCACTTCCCGGGTGGTCCGGCCTGTGCGCACGCCGACTGTGGTTTCATCCGCATCGCACCCGGCTGTACGTTCCCGTGGCATAGACACCGCGGTGAGGAAGTGTCCGTCATCCTCACCGGAACCTTGCGCGATCACGAGGGTCGACTGCTGCGGCCGGGCGACGAGCTCGTGCAGGCGCAAGACAGCCACCACGAGCTGACACCCGCCGGCGAGGATGAAGTGATCTTTGCGGCGTGCGCATTCGGTGGCATCGAGATCGCGAAGCGACCTTAGAGTCCATTAGTATGGAACTATGGCGACTGACGCCGGCCTGTGCGTGGTCGGGACGATTCGCACGATCGAGCTGCACACGCTCGTCGCGCGGTTCGAGCACGTGACGTCGCGCCAGGTCGCGAAGATCTCGCTCGACATCGAGCGTGCGATCGACGAGGAAGGCGCCGAGCTCGACGTCGGGAACCTGTCCGATCTCCACTTCCAGGGCCCGGCCGAGCTCGTGCCGAGGTTCGCCGCCGGTGACCGCGTCCAGATCGTGACGAGCGCGGAGTCTAGCCTGCAGATCTCGAGCATTCGACCCGCACCGCTCTCCTAGAGACGAAGCGCGCGAGCGCGACGAACCACAGCGCCGAGCCGAGCCCGACTCCGCCGGCGAGCACGAGCGCGCGCGCGGTGTCGATCGAGGGCCACACCACCGCGGCGACCGCGACCCACGCGGTCAGCGCCGCGGGGTTCGGCAGCGTGAGCATCATGCCGACGAGCAGGCCGCTGCGGTCGTGGTCGTGCTCGTGCTCGTGCTCGTTCTTCCGCCGCTGCCACACGCGCCACGCGTAGCTCGCGACGACGATCGAGGTCGCGATCGCCCCTCCGATCTTCCACTCGACGCGCTCGGCGACCACGCTGCCGACGCCGACGAACGCGACCGCCGCATGGATCGCGTCGGCGATCGCGCCTCCGACGCCCAGTCGCGCGGCATGCGCGACGCGCCCCGCGCTCGCGGCCTCGACGATCGCGACGTTGACGAGCCCGAGCGGCATCCCGGTCACGACGCCCAGGCAAAGACCGAGCCCGAGCGACAGCGCGATCACCAGGTGATCGTGCCTTCGTCGTCGTCGCGGCCGGCGACGATCGCGATCTTGATGATCTTCGACTTGCCCTTCGGGCCGACCGCCTTGACGGTGTGCGGCCCGGGCTTGACCGGCAGGCGCGTCAGAGGGGTCTCGCCGATGTTCTTGTCGTCGATGTAGATCGTCGTCTTCGCGGTCGCGGTGATGCTGAAGAACCCGTAGTGCGACAGCGCGACGATGTCGTCCTTGTTGACCTCGGCGGCATCGATCGGCACCTCGACGATGACCCTCTTCACCGCGGCGTCGGCGACCGGTGCGTGGGCGACCGGAGCCGGCTCGTTGCCGCCGGACTTCATCACGAAGAAGATGATGCCCGCGGCGGCCGCGCCGACGACGATCAGCGCGACGACGAGCTTCGCGAGGCTCTTCCAGCGGTGCGCGGAGAGCAGGTCCGTGCCGCCCTCGGCCATCCACGAGTCCGCACCCATGTTGTTCGACAGGTCGAGCACGTTCGCGAGATCGGGCAGCGCGACCCTCGTCGACCCCGACTGCACGATCATCGATGGCACGGAGTCGCCGAGCGGTCCGGTCGGCGGACGCGGGCGCGCCGGCGTCGACTGGTGCATCTCGCCGCTCGTCGTGGGCAGCGGCGGCGGCTTCGGCGGCGGCGGCGGCGGCGGCGCGATCGCCGGCTTCACGCCGACCGAGATCGGCGCCGCGCTCGGGTCATCGGCGGCCTTCAGGATCTCGTCGCGCGACGCCATCTCGTCGGAGAAGTCGGTGAACAGCAGCCGCGCGAGCTCCTGCAGCGATGCCGGGCCGCCGAGCGTCGCGACCGAGTTCTTGATCGCGTTGCCGAACGCCTGCGCGGTGTCGAACCGGCCGCTCGGATCGCGCGCCATCGCCTGCACGAGCGCGGCGCGCATACCGGGCGGCAGATCGGGGCGGCGATCGCGAATGTCGGGGATCACCTCCTCGGTGATCGCCTTGAACGTCAGGAAGTCGGAGTCGCGATGG
>JBLMXA010000654.1:0-5614 GCA_050257515.1 Acidobacteriota bacterium
GCTGCGCCGCGCGATCGAGCGCCACGGCCAGCTCCTGTCGGCGCTCGCGGCCGCGCATCGCCGCGGCATCGTCCACTGCGATCTCAAGCCCGGCAACCTGATGTTTCGCCGCGACGCCGACCTGCCTGGCGTCGAGATCATGCTCGGCGACTTCGGCGTCGCGCACCTGCCCGACGCCGCCGGCGCGACCGGCGCCGCCGCCGCGCACGCGCGCAAGGAGGCGGTCGGCACGCTCGCGTACATGGCGCCCGAGCAGCGCCGCGGCGAGGTCACACCGGCGTCCGACGTCTACGCGAGTGCGGTCGTGCTGTTCGAGATGTGCACCGGGCACACGCCGTGGTCGCGCGAGGTCCTGATGGCGGGCACGCGCCGCGCCGACGACTTCACGCTGCCGCCCGCGCTGCGCACCGAGGCGCTCGCCGACGACGTCCAGGCCCACCTGCTCCGCATCGGCGATCCCGATCCGGCGAAGCGCCCGACCACGGCGCAGGCGCTGGCCGAGTCGCAGCGCCTCCGCGAGCGGTTGATCGCCGCGGGCGCGGCCTGACCGTTAGGCTTCGTCCTTGACGGGCGTCGCCTTGAGCGCCGCCTTGCCGTCCTTGACGTAGACGGTGAAGCGGACCTCGCGGCAGCCGGTCTTCGCCATCAGATCGTCGCGGTTCTTGACGAGCTTCTCGGCGAACTTCTCGTACGTCAGGTTGCCGGTCGGCTCGTTGCAGCTCTGCTTGACCGCGAGGAACTGATCGAACACCTGCTTGAAGTACGGGTCGGCGTGCTCCGGCTCGGGCTCGACACCGGCGAGGATGTCGTCGTCGAGGCGCAGCGGTGCCGAGGGCTGCGGATTGATCGCGGCCGGCGGCGGCGGGGACACGTGCGCGGTCGTCGCGCCGCGCGGAGGCGTGTTGCGCACCGGAGGCGGCGTCGCGCGCACGGCCGGCGCGGGCTGCGGCGTCGGCCGCATCGCGGGTGCCGGCATCGTCTGCGCGAGCGCGGCCTCGCCGAACCGGAACTCCGACGGCGGCGGCGGTGCGGCGGGCGCGGGGCCGCCGGGGCGCGAGGTCGGCAGCGCGCCGGCGAGCAGATCGATCGTGCCGAGCCCGCCCGGCTTGCCGCCGGCATCGGGCGCCGGACCGAGCAGCGAGTCGAGGTTCGTGCGCGCGCTCTTGGCGTCGCGACCGAGCTTGTCGATGTGGATGTTCACCGAGCGCGCGATCGAGCCGAACTTGCCGCCGTGCGCGTCCTCGCGCAGGCGCTCGGTCTCGTTCTTCGCGAGCTTCACCGCGTCGGCCGCGAGCCGGCGCAGCGGCCGGTCGGCCTCCACCCACGTCAGGCCGATGCCGAGCGCGAGCACGACGATGAAGCCGGCGCCGACGAAGATCCACGGGAAGTTCCTGAACGACAGGTCGTCCTTGTCGATCGCCTTGAGCGTGCCCATGAAGCCGCGCGAGTCCGGCGGATGGACGAACACCGAGTAGAACGCGCCGCGCGCCTGCGCCTCGCCCGGCAGGCGGGCGACGACCACGTGATAGACGTCGTTGCCGGCGTGGATGTCGAGCGGCGGGTGCTTCTTCGCCGCGTCCCACGACGCGCAGTCGAGCCGCAGGTCGTTGCCCGCCAGCTTCATCGCGGCGTCCTGCATCGGCTTGTGATCGAGCGCGACGCTCTTGCTGCTCGCGACCTCGTCGCTGCCGAGGTGGAACGCCAGATCGACCTCGAGCGGCGCGGCGAGCTTCTGCGCGAGCTCGTTCGTGAACTTGTAGCCGAGCACGACCGCACCGACGTACGGGTTCTGGCCCTGCGTCGCCTCGCGCTTGACGACCGGCGACGCCGACACGAGGTACATCGTGTTGTTCTGCGGCCACAGATCGTCGCGCAGGTAGCCGGCGAGCGCGTCGTCGACGAGCGGGCGGCCGGCGAGCACGTCGCCGAAGTCTTCCTGGTCGAGCCGCGCGCGCGCGACCACGCGGCCGCGGCGGTCGATCAGGATCGCGAAGTCCGGCTTGCGACCGCCCTCGGCGGCGTCGATCAGCTTCTCGGCCTCGGAGCGCGCCGACTTCATGCGCGACGCGTCGAGCGTGTTCGCCCCGGACGCGCTCTCGAGCGCGCCGACGATCGGCTGCGCGCGCGCGAACGTGCCGGCGAGCTCGACGCGCTTGCGCGCGTCGTCGGCGAGCAGCACGCCGATCACGCTGCACGCGGTGCGCAGCTTGTCGTGCTCGTCGGCGACGATCGCGCGCTGCGCGGGGCGCGGCATGACGAGCGCGACGGTCAGCGCGACCGAAGCGGCGAGCGCGAGCAGGAAGATCCAGATCTTCGACAGGAACACGCGACCTCACTTCTTGGCCGCGGGCGCAAACGCCCCGGCCGGGATCTTGGGGTTGAAGTCGGTCTTGCCCTTCGCGGCGATCGTGACGTCGTACGCCGCGCCGTCGATCCAGCCGTCCCGGTACCAGACTTTCAGCTTGTAGCCGCCCGGCGGCACGTCCGTGATGTCGAACCGTCCGGTCTCGTCGGGGTATGCGATGAACTGCGTGCCGACGACGACGAGCTTGCCCTTGAGGTGCGGCGCGTCGGGATCGCCGAACGTGTAGATCTTGCCGGCGTCGGTGACGCGGAACGACTTCGGCCCCGTCGGGTTGATCGGTCCCTGGATCAGCTTCGGATCCTCCTTCACGACCAGCGTGCGCGACTGCTTCGACACGTTCTTGATGACGACCTCGGCGCCCGCAGGCGCCGCGATCACCGGCCGCGCGAACGACTCGCCGACGAGGTCCCAGTTGACCTGCGGCGGCGAGACCGGCGTGTCGCCGCCCTCGAGCACGACGATCATCTGCGCCGTCACGTTGACGTCGCGCACCGGCGCGAGCGGGTTCTCGACTCGATCGAGGAACCCGTGCGTCACCTGCGGCGGTTGCTTGGGGGCAGCCGGCAGCTCGAGCTTGCCGACGAGGGTCCCGGCCTGCCCGATGGCAGAGCCGAGGATGAGCGACGCGAGAAGAGCGCGAAGCACCACGGTGGGATCGTAAGGCGGCCGCGCTCCCGACAGCAAGCTACGTGGGCGGAATCGTTACGTGACTCGGGAAGAAACCGACGCGGGCCTCGTGCCGATAACCCCGGCATGCCGCTCCCGCGCCTGCCCTCCCCGCTGCCCTGCGCGCTCGCGCTTGCCATCGCCGTCGCGATCACCGGCGGCTCCCGCTCCGGCCCGCCGCCCGGCGGTGCGAACCCCGACGACCGCACGCCCGACCGCATCGCCGGCACGATCGCCGCGCCGGTCGTCCGCACCGCGCACGGCTGGGGCGCGCGGCTCGGCGACGTGTGGCTGTGGGCGGACGTCCCGCTCGCCGCCGGCGAGCGCGTCGCGGCGACCGGCCGGCTGAGGACGCCGCGCGGGCTGCTCGATCCCGGCGTGCCCGATCGCGCGGCGCTCGTCGCGAGCCGCGGCGCGCACTACGAGCTCGCGGCGACCCGCGTCGAGCGGCTCGCCGACGATCCCGGCGCGATCGATCGCGCGTGGCGCGCGGCCGCCGCGGTGCAGGCGAGCTGGGCGCGCGCGATCGGCGACGCCGGTGACTCGACCGGCGCGCTGCGCGGGATCGTCACCGGCGATCGCGGCGACGTGGCGCCCGCGCTCGATCGCCGCTGGCGCGCGGTCGGCATCTACCACGTGCTGTCGGTCAGCGGGCTGCACCTCGCGGTGGTCGCCGGCCTGCTGTTCGCGCTGCTACGCCGGCTCGCCGCCGCGTCGCCGTGGGGCGGCCGCATCCGGCCGGCGCGGTGGGCCGCGCCGCCCGCGCTCGTGCTCGCGATCGCGTACACCGCGGTCACCGGCTGGCAGCTCGCGACGCTGCGCGCGCTGATCGTCGTCGCGATCGCGCTCGCCGCCCAGGTACTCGATCGCCCGCTGCGGCTCGTCGACGCGCTCGGGCTCGCCGCGATCGGCGTGCTCGCATGGCGGCCCGACGACCTGTGGGATCCGTCGTTCCAGCTGTCGTTCACCGCCGCGCTCGTGCTCGCGCTGCTCCCCCGCGCGCGCGGCGCGAGCAAGCTCGCACGTGGGCTCGCGGCGTCCGCCTGGGTGGCGCTCGCGACCGCTCCGATCACCGCGTACCACTTCCATCAGGTGCAGGCCGGCGGCATCGCCGGCAACCTCGTGCTGACGCCGGCGCTCGAGCTCGTCGCGCTGCCGCTCGCGCTCGCCGGGCTCGTCGTGCCCGGCATCGGCTGGGCGCTGATCGCGGCGGCGGGCTGGCTCGTCGCGCTCGTCGACGGCCTCGCCGGCCTGCTCGCGCGCGTCGTGCCGGTCGGCACGATCGCGATCGCGTCGGCGACGACGGTCGCGCTGCTCGTCGCGGTGTCGGTGTGGCTCGCCGCCCGCCCGCGGCGCTCGCGCGCCGATGTGGTCGCGTGGCTCGCGCTGTGCCTCGGCTGGGCGTACGCGCGCGATCCGGCGCCGCCGCACGCGCTGCGCGTGACGTTCCTCGACGTCGGCCAGGGCGACGCCGCGCTCGTCGAGCTGCCCGACGGTGCGACCTGGCTCGTCGACGCCGGCGGCAACGCGAGCGCGCCCGACCTCGCGCACGCCGCCGCGACTGGCGACGCGATCGCCGCGACGCTCGCGGTCCACGATCGCACCGCGATCGATCTCGCGATCGTCTCGCACCCTCACCCCGATCATTACCTCGGGCTCGCCGCGCTGGCGGTGCCCGTCGGCGAGCTGTGGACCGCCGACGACGCCGAGCTGCCGCCGCACGCGCCCGATCCGCGTGGCTTCGACGCGATCGCGCACGCGCTCGGCGCGCCCATCGTGCATCCGCCGCTCGGCATCGCGCGGCGCGAGGCCGGCGTCGAGCTCGAGGTGCTCGCGCCGAGCTACGACGGCCGCGCCGCCGCCGATCCGGTGCGCACGCTCAACGACAACTCGCTCGTCATCGCGGTGCGCTACGCCGGCCGCACGATCCTGTTCCCCGGCGACGTCGAGGCCGAGGGCGAGGACGCGCTGGTCGCGGCCGGCCTGCCGCACGTCGATGTCGTCAAGGTGCCGCACCACGGCAGCCCGACCTCGTCGACCGAGGCGTTCGTCGCCGCCACCCACCCGGAGCTGGCCGTGATCTCGTGCGGTGTCGCGAATCAGTTCGGGTTTCCGTCGGAGGGCGTCGTCGCGCGCTGGCGCGCGGCGGGCGCCCGGGTCGAGCGCACCGACCTGGCCGGCGCGATCACGGTCGAGATCGCGAGCGACGGCGCGCTGACCGTGACGCCCTTCGTGCGATAATCGTCGGTGGTGGTCACCCCGGCACGCGATCGCGACATCGACCAGGCCGTCAGCCGCGGCAGCGAGCTGCTCAAGCAGGGCAACCTCGACAGCGCGCAGAAGGTGTTCCGCGCCGCGCTCGCGCTCGAGGAGGGCAACCCGCGCGTGCTCGCGCTGCTCGGGCTCACCTACTTCAAGTCCAGCCAGTTCGACCAGGCGCGGCCGATCTACGAGGAGCTCGTCGAGCGCGCGCCGACCGACGCGTCGCACCGGCTGAACCTCGGCCTGGTGTACCTGAAGCTCGGCGACGCCGCTCGCGCGATCGGCGCGCTCGCGGCGTGCCGCGCGCTCGATACGAGCCGG
>JBLMXA010000655.1:0-13841 GCA_050257515.1 Acidobacteriota bacterium
GCGCACGCCCGGAAGCGCAGCGAGCCGCGTGCTGAAGCACGCGGCGAGCGAGAACCGGCCGTACGCCCCGAGATGCCCGCGCCGCTCGTTCTCGCCTCGCGGGGATTATTGAGATGCGCTCTAGGCCCGCGCCGCGGCGGGGCGTGCGCTCGCCGCGACCTGCTCGCCGACCTCGCGCACGACCGCGTCGAGCACCTCGACGCCCCACGCGAGCCCCGCGACCGGCACGCGCTCGTCGGTGCCGTGGAACATGTCGGCGAACCGGATCCCCGAGCCCTTCTCGATCTTCACCGGCGAGAACCCGTACCAGCGCGCGCCCGTGCGCGTGAAGTACTTCGCGTCGGTGAAGCCCGGGATCATGTACGGCAGGACGACCGCATCGGGCTCGCGTGCCCGCACCTGACGCTCGATGATGTCGAACACCGGCGACTCGTACGGCTCGGTCACCGTCGGCGGTGCGGACTTCACGATCTCGAGCTCGACGCCGTCGCCGAGCACCGCGCGCAGCTCGCGCAGCAGGTCGCCGTCGCTCTGGCCCGGCAGCGTGCGGCCGTCGATCTCGAATTCCGCGAGGCCCGGGATCACGTTCGTCTTCGCGCCCGCGCGCACGACGGTCGCCGCCGCGGTGTTCGACAGCAGCGCCGAGAAGCCGCGCGCGATCGACGCGCCCGGCACGAGCCGCGCGAGCCGCGCGAGCAGCTGCGGCCGCGCGACGAGCTTGACGAGCGGCTGGATCAGCGCCGGTTGCCGCGCGCGCACCGTGTCGAGAAACGCCTCGACGTACTTCGTCGCGTGCACCGGCAGCTGCGCCTCGCCGACCCGCACGAGCGCCTCGCCGAGCCGCGTCACCGCGCTGTCGCGGATCGGCATCGAGCCGTGCCCGGGCTCGCCGACGAGCCGCGCGCGGATCCAGCAGAACCCCTTCTCGGCGACCTGCACGGGATAGAACGTCGTGTCGCCGAGGTGGAGCGAGAACCCGCCGGACTCGCCGATCGCGTACTCCGCTTCGACCTTGCTGCGATGCTGCTCGACGAGGAACCGCGAGCCGAGATCGCAACCCGCCTCCTCGTCGGCGACCGCCGCGAAGATCACGTCGCGCTCGAGCCGCGTCCCGGTCGCGGCGAGCCGCCGCAGGATCGCGGTCGACATCGCCGCCATGTTCTTCATGTCGATCGCGCCGCGGCCCCACAGGCAGCCGTCGTGCTCCTCGCCGGAGAACGGCGGACGCTGCCACTTTGTCGGATCGGCCTCGACGACATCGAGGTGCGCCGTCAGCAGCAGCGGCGGCTTCGCGCCCGTGCCGCGGTGCCGCACGACGACGTTCGTGCGATCCGGCTGCGCCTCGAGCAGCTCGGGGACGAGCCCGACCTCGCTCAGCGCGCCCGCGACCAGCTCGGCCGCCGCGCGCTCGTTGCCCGGCGGGTTCGTCGTGTCGATCCGCAGCAGCGCCTGACATAGCCGCTTCGCATCCTCGGCGAGACTCGGTAACGCCATCGCCACGACTGTACCGAACCTTAACGATTGCCTGGGGGCTCTCGGTGCGATCCTTGGTCGATGCGAGCCGTCGCCATCGTCGCCGCCCTCGTCGCCACGGCAACAAGCGTCCCGGCGCTCGCCGGCCCCGTGCTCCGCGGCGGCGCGATCGGCGGCTACGACACCACGGCGCCTGGCCAGCGCGACGACGGGTTCGTGTTCGGCGCCGGCTATCGCTGGGACGTGATCACCGCCGAGCTCGAGTACGCGTACCTCGACTACGACGGCAGCTCCGGTGTGGGCGGTGGCTCGCAGCGGCTCGGCGCGCTGCTCCAGGCCAAGCTCGCGCACCTGGAGTGCCACGCCCACGAGGCCTATTGCGCGCACTTCGATCTCGATCTGGCCGCCAGCCGCCGCTGGGTGCACTGGGAGCCGCAGGCGACAATGCAAGACCTGCTACCGCGCCCCATCGATCGCGCCGGCCGCGAGCTCGAGCTCGGCATCTCCGCGAACGTCGGCTGGCGCCTCGCGCTTCACTACTTCGTGTTCAAGCCCGACCCGGCGCCCGAGGTCGTGTGCCGCGGCACCTGCCCGATGCAGGTGACCGGCGACGACACCGGCGTGATGCTCGAGGCGAGCTTCGCGGTCGGCGGGTGACGCCGCGAGCTACTTCACCAGGCCTCGATCGGCGGCGCGAGTCGAGACCCGGACGCCCACGGGAGGGAGCCGATGCCAACGACCAGCGCCCGGGCCCCGGCTCGCGCCGCCGATCGAGAGCCGTCACCGCGCGGCGAGCGTGGTGTCGCCCTTGATGTCGAGGTAGGGCTCGAGCTTCTTGAACGTGCGGTAGCCGAAGCCCTTCACGCGGCGCAGATCGGCGGGGCGCTTGAAGCCGCCGTTCTTCTTGCGCCAGGCGACGATGCGCTCGGCCTTCGCCGGACCGACGCGCGGCAACAGCATGAGCTGATCCTCGGTCGCGGTGTTGAGGTTGAGCTTGCCGGTCAGCTCCTTGTGCGACGATTTCTTCGCGGCGGGCGGCTCGCCGGTCGCCGGTGCGGCGAGCGCCGCGGCGGGAGGTGCGGCGGAGGCAGCCTGCCAGCTGCCTCCCATCGCGGCGACGAGCGTGGCGATCGCGGCGACCGAGAGGAGGCGCCGGGTGAGCTTCGAGATCGAGAGGGTCATGGCTGGAGTCCTTTCTCAGAACGGGATGGCATCGAGCGGCTGCTGCCCCGGCTGCACCGGAGCGCGGGGACCTGCGGAGTGCGCACGCTTGTCGTCGCGCGAGCGCAGATCCTCTTCGGTCATCTCGCGGAGCTGGAGCTTCACTTCCTTCGCGCCGACGGGAACGGCATCGAGGAACACGTTGATCGAGTCGTCCTTGTTCGTGAACCCGGTCCCGAGCCGCATCCACCACGTACCGCCGTCCTTCTTCTCGATCGGACACAGCACCTTGTACATTCGCTTCTGCAACACGACACATTCTCCTTCCGACGCCTGGCGTCGCTCGCGTGCGAGAGCAAGCGCGATGCCACGCGCAAGCGCGCGATCTTTCATCGCCGCGCGTCCGGCGTCGTCCGAGCGGCGGACGTCATCGTCCGGTAACCGGACGAGGGCGGACGCCGACCTCAGTGCCGCGCGAGCGCCACGTCGAGCTTCGCGGTCCTGCCGGCCTCGACGCGTACCGAGCGATGCACGATCAGCGGCGCGCCGAACGCGATCGCGCCGCCCGGGCCCGCGCTCGCGATCGGCGCCTGCCAGAACGCGACGTCGTAGGTGCCGGTCGCGAGCTCGTCGATGCGAAAGTGTCCGGTGTCGTCCGTCAGCGCGTAGTACGGCGTGTCGAGCGCGAGCACCCACGCCGGTGCGAGCTTGCCGTCGTCGCCGTCGATCACGGTCACCCCGGGCCTGAGCTCGACCTGCGCGATGCCGCCCTCCTGCAGCTCGAACGCCTTCGGCGCCGCCGCGCCGACCGTCGCGCGCACGCGCGTGCGCGTGGTGTCGCCGTGGATCGTCACCGATGCGGGAAGCGGCGACACGATCTGCGCCGCCGGCAGCAGCGCGCACCCGTGCTTCACCACGACGCCGCCGATGCTCGCCGGCTTGCCGTAGAACGGCATGGCCCGCCCGACGCTCACCTTGTCGATGTAGACGATCACGCCGCGCACGCCGCGATCCGAGCCGACGCGCAGCGTCGGGTTGTCGATCGTGCCGCACGCGGTCGCGAGCCTGGCCGGCCGCGCACCGGTCCAGACCACGACGCCCTCGAGCGCGCCGCTCAGGTTCGCCGCGACGTTGTAGCGCGGCAGCCGCGTCGGCGGCGTGTAGCTCCACTGCGGCACGGTCCACCCCGCGTACCCGGCGCCGCCGTACGGGTCGCCGCCGTACATCGCGCCGCCGTACGCGCCGCCGCCGTACGCCTCGCCACCGTACGCGCGCCGCTTCGGCTCGTCACCGGGCGCCGGCGCGCGGTCGCCTCCGAGCGTCAGCTGGATCGACGCCTTCGCGAGCTCGCCGGCGCCCTCGTCCTGCTGGTCGCCGGCCTTGTTGACCGCCTGCGTCGCGCGCCCGCCGCACGCCGCGCCCCATGCCGCGGTGACCGTCAGCCAGACGAGCGCGCGCGCCATCTCGAAAGCATGGCACGTCTACTGCGGCTTGCCGAAGTAGTCGTCGATCAGCGTCGACGCGGCGGCGAGCACGGCCCGCGCGTCGGCGATCGAGATCGAGGTCGCGTACGACACCCGGTCGCCGCCGCGCGCGAGCGACAGGCCGCTGACGGCGTCGAGCACGTGCTGCTTGCGCAGCAGCGCCGACAGGACACGGCTGTCCTTGACGTGCTGCTGCGCGGTCTCGAGCGCCTGCACGAACTCCGCGGCATCGGCCTCGCTCCCGAACTTGATGTTGCCGCGCACGAGCCAGCCCTGCTTGACGAGCTCGACCGCGATCGACGCACGCTCCGGCGTCGGCAGCGACGTCACGCCGACGCCGACGTCCGGGAACTGATAGCGCGACCTCGTCGAGGTCAGCGTGACGACGAGCGCCGGGCCGCGCTTGTCGTCGCCGGACTCCTTCTCGATGTCGCGCAGCGTGTCGAGCCACGCCGGCAGCTTGCCCCTCGCCTCGATCGCGTCGAGGCGACCTCTCGCCGTGGCGGTCAGCGCGCCGAGATCCTCCGGCTGCGCGAGCAAGAACCAGTTCTTCCACGGCGACAGCACGACGCGCTTGTCGCTGGGCAGCAGCTTGCCGCTGCGCTTGCCGAGCATGCCGCCCCTCGCCGCGCTCCACGCGATCGGCGTGTCCGGGTTCGCGAGGAAGTCGCGGACCTGCGCGCGCGACATCGACGTGTGCGCGACGAGCGTCGTCGCGGTCGCGTCCTTCGGCTTGGGCGACGAGATCACGAGCGTGTCGAGCTTGTCGCCGAGCGACGCCTGCTTGCTGCCGAACAGCAGCTGGTAATCGGGCAGCGGCCGCAGCAGCTTCTCGGTCGCCGCCGCCCACTCGGTGCCGCGGATGCGGTCGAGGCGCAAGAGCGCGGTCACCACGTGGCCCTTCGGGAAGTAGCTCAGCAGATTTGCCGCGGTGCCCGCGGTCGTCGGCGCGCCTTCCACCGCGACGTCCGTCTCCGCGTCCGAGCCCGAGCCCGAGCCCGCCCCCGCCCCCGACCCCGAGCCGACGAGGCTCGACGCGCCGAGCTCGAGGCCCGATCCCGATCCGACCTCGCTCGCCGATGCGACCGTCGTCGGTGCGTCGCCGGCGCCGGCGTCGGCCTGCGCGACCATCGGCTCCTCGCCGGGCGCATCGACCGCCGCGTCCGGCCGCGGCTTCTTCTTCGCCGGTGCATCGACCGGCGCGTCGACGCCGGCATCGACGAGAGCCGCCGCGGGCTCCTCGTGCGGCGGCTCCTGCGCCGCGGCCGCCTCCTGCTGCGCCGCCGGCTCGGCCGCCTTCGCGCGCTCGAGCTCCTCCGGCAGCGCCTCCGCCTTCGGCGCCGGCGGCGCGATCGTGATGTCGACGAGCTCGGGCTCCTCTCGGTCCTCTCGCGGCTGCGCCGCGACGATCACGATCGCCACGGCGAGCGCGTGGAGCACGGCGGACACCGCGAGCGCGCGCCTGAGCCACGGCGCGCCCGTCGGCAACGGCGTATGGAGGACCGTCTCGCTCACGTTCGTCGACCGGCGACTCTCTCGCCTGCGACCGTCGCTACCATTCCTCGACGGCCGACTCTCTCCGCAGTAGCATCCCGTAATGGCTGAGTCCAGCGAGCGTCCGCTGAGCGCTGACGAGGCCGCCTACATCGCCGCAGCTCGCGACAAGGCCTTCGTGCTGTACGAGGGCGTGCGCACGCCGCACCGCAGCTGCGGCATCGCGATCGCGGAGACGTTCGCGCTGCCGACGCCCGCGTACCAGTCGCTGCGCCGCGGCGGCATCACCGGCAAGGGCGCGTGCGGCGCGATCCGCGCCGGCGAGCAGGTGCTCGGCGAGCTGCTCGGCGATCCCGATCCGACCGGCGCGGTCACCCCCGAGCTGCGCGCGGCGGTCGGGTGGTTCCAGGACGCGTGGCTCGCGCGGCTGCGCGGCGGCAACCCCGACATCGTCTGCGATCACCTCGTGCGCCCGCTCGGCGAGTTCACCGGGCCCGCGCGCAAGGCGTTCTGCACGAACCTCGCGGCCGACGTCGCCGCGCTCGCCGCCGAGGCGCTGTGCCGCTTCGCGCCCGACCGGCGACCTCCGATCACGCCCATCCAAGGACTGTCATGAAGCTGACCAAGGACCAGGTCGCCTCGGTCGTCTCCGAGGCCTCGACGAAGATGTCGGATCCGAACTACTCGGCCGTGATGGTCGGTGGCTTCGTGCAGTCGCAGACGCCGGTCGCGCAGTTCATCAGCGCCCACGAGCGCGACCTCGGCGGCGCCGAGGCGATCGTCAACGTGATCTTCCACTGCGCGCTGGTCGCGCAGTGCTACCAGCGCGCCGGCGGCAAGATCCGCACGCTGTCCTACGAGGACCTCGACGCCGCGGCGCGCGGCGAGCCGCTGGTCCGGCTCGAGAAGGCGCAGCTCCCGCTGCACGAGTTCATCAAGGCGAACGTCGAGAACGTCGAGGCGCAGAAGCTGATCGCGCTGATCGCGCTCGCGATCGACGGCGCCGCCTAAAAAATAATGATACGTGATCGGGCATGGCTAACCCGACCGCGACCTTCGAGACCTCCCTGGGTTCGTTCACCGCCGAGATCTTCCTCGACAAGATGCCGATCACGGCGAACAACTTCATCAAGCTCGCGAAGAGCGGCTTCTACGACGGCCTGCACTTCCACCGCGTGATCGAGGGCTTCATGGTCCAGTTCGGGTGCGAGTACTCGAAGGATCCGAACAGCCCGCGCTGCGGCACCGGCAACTCGCCGTTCGGCAACGTCCAGGACGAGCACCCGGCGGACGCGAAGATCTCGAACGAGCCGGGCACGCTGTCGATGGCGAACACCGGCCGGCCGAACTCGGGCGGCGCGCAGTTCTTCATCAACACCGTCCACAACGCGCGGCTCGACTGGTTCACGCCGGGCCCGTCGAAGCACCCGGTGTTCGGCAAGATCACGCAGGGCATGGACGTCGTGAAGAAGATCGAGACGACGCCGACGGACGGCAACGACCGGCCGCGCACGCCGGTCAAGGTGACGAAGGTCACCGTCCAGGGCGCCTAAGGCACCGCGAGCGAGTCCCAGAAGTCGCACAGGGACGACTTCAAGCCCTGCTGGGCCGACGTGGGGACGTCGAGCCGCTGGTACGGGTCCGTCGAGGCGTCGAACGCGGGCCAGTCCGCGCCGGGCGCGTGCGTCTTCGCGAACCCCGTCCACTCGCCCTGCATCACCGGCACGAGCGGCGCGCCCGACGCGCCGATCTTGCCGAACGTGATGTTGTCGTTGCCGAACACGAACACGAGCTCCGAGCCGTGGAACACGCCGGCGTCCGGCACGAGCGGGTTCTCGAGCGCGTGCTCGAACGAGTAGCGGAACACCGGCGCGCCGGCCGCGGCGACGCCGCGCGCGGTGCGCCGCGCCGGGCACACCCAGAACGCGTCGCCGGTGACCTCCGCGAGCGCGTCGGTCGGGGTCGCGAAGGTCGTCGCCGGGTAGCGCGCGACGATCGCGTCGGCGTTCGCGCTGCCGAACCGGCGCGCGAGCGCGTCGTGGTACTGCGTCGCGTCGGCGACCGGCTGGCCGAGCAGGCTCGACGTGAACAGCGTGCCCTCGTCCTTGTTCGTGCCGAGCAGCAGCGGGCGCGGCTCGAACGTGCCCGCGGCGAGCAGCTGCGCCATCGAGCCCTCGACGACGACACCGTCGACGTTCGGCAGCAACGACGGCACGCTCGACTGGTAGAACAGGCCGCCCGGCTGCTGCATCGCGATCGGCGTGCCGGCGGTGGCCATCAGCAGGGCATCGACCGACAGCCCGCGCAGGCACGCCGCGGCCGCCGAGCCGGTGCCCGTGCAGCCGAGCTGCGTCGCGAGCGTGGTGCCCGACGCGAGCGCGTCCGCGTGCGTGAGCGTGACCGCCGGTGCGTCGCACAGCCCGCTCTCGGAGATCGCGGCCGCGAACAGCCCGCTCGTCTTCGACGACAGGTAGTGGATGCAGTTGCTCCAGCCGCCGGCCGACTCGCCGAAGATCGTGACGCGCTTGGGGTCTCCGCCGAACTGGCTGATGTTGCGTTGCACCCACGCGAGCGCGGCCTGCTGATCGGACAGGCCGTAGTTGCCCGACGTCGGGTAGCCGGGGTCCTCGCCATCGAACGCGGGGTGCGCGAGGAAGCCGAGCGCGCCGAGCCGGTAGTTGATCGTCACGACGATCACGCCCTGCTGCGCGAGCAGCGAGCCGTCGTACCAGCGGTCGTTGCCGCTGCCGACGACGAACGCGCCGCCGTGGATCCACACCATCACCGGCAGCCCGTGTGCGCCCGTCGGCGTGAACACGTTGAGGTACAGGCAGTCCTCGTTGTTCGTCGTGAACGCGGAGAACGGGCTGAAGCCCTGCGCGCACGCGTCGCTGACCTGCAGCGCGTCCTGCACGCCGCTCCACGGCTCGACCGGCTGCGGCGCGCGCCAGCGGTTCGGTCCCACCGGCGGCGCCGCGTACGGCACGCCGAGGAAGTGCCGCACCGTGCCGGTCTTGCCGCCGTGCAGCGTGCCGCTGTCGATCTTCACCGTGAGGCCGTCGCTGTCCGCCGCGCACGCCGCCACCATCAGGAGCACCATCCACACCTTCGCCATGACCCGGAGTCGTACGCCCGACGTGGTGCCGCCGTCAACGCGGCTTGATCGTCGCGGCGGTCATCACGTACGAGGTCTGCGCGGTCGTCGCGAACGTCACGGTCTCGGGCGTGCCCGCGGCGTCGGTGCTCGAGCGGTGCTCCGACCAGTCGCAGTGCGCGTCGTCGGCGCCCTTCGTGAAGCCGGGGCCGACGGCCGACACGCAGTTCGTCGTGCACGCGGCCCATAGCGCGTCGTTGGTGTCAGGCGTCGTCAGCGCCGCGGTGCAGTCGCCGGTCCCGGCGGCGACCTGCGCGTGCGCGCCGAACGTCACGCTGCCGCCCGCCGGGTCGTTGCCGGTGAATTCGTCGCCGAGCTCGTCGACGAACGTGCAGCTCGCGGTGCCGCTCCAGGTGACCGCGAACGCGGTCGCGGCCGTGTCGGGGGCGATCGCGCCGGCGCTCGCGGCATAGAACCCGCCGGCCGGGCCGGTGATCGGGGACAGCGGCGTGAACGTCCAGCCGCTCGCCGTGATCGAGTACGCGGTGGGCGCCGCAGTGCTCTCGCAGAACACGTGGATCACCACCGCGTCGCCGGCGTGCGCGGCGGCCACCGTCCACGTGTCGGTCAGCGTGCCCGTCGTCACCGCCTGGCCGACGAAGACCTTCACCCACGTCACCGTGCCGGTGGGCGTGGTGTCGGCCGCGGCGTCGCCGGCGCCGTCGCGCGCGGCGAGCGCGTCGAACCCGACGCGTCCGCAGGCGCTCGCGAACAACACGCACGCGAGCGCTCGCATCGCGATCACTGTAACACGCGGTCGTGTGATGCTCGGACCGCATGCTCCGGGTGCTCGTTGTCATCGCGGCATGCGTCGCGGTCGCCGATGCGGCGCCCGCGCGGCCCGAGCGCCCCGAGCGCGTCGTCCACGGCGTCGTCATGGAGCAGGGCACGACGCGGCCCATCGTCGGCGCGACGATCTACACCGATCGTGGCGAGCTCGCGACGAGCGACGCCGACGGCTACTTCGCGATCGACGTGACGGCCGACGACCGCGAGGTCACGGTCGCGGCGACCGGCTACGCCGCGCGCGCGGTCGCGCTGCCCGAGGGCGACCTGCCGCTGCACGTCGAGCTCGCGACCACCGGCGCCAGCGAGGTGATCGAGGTCGTCGGCAAGGCGCCCGAGCAGACGCACCCGATCTCGTACCAGCTGACGCAGGACGAGATCCGCGAGATCCCCGGCGGCGGCAACGACGTGCTGCGCGCGACCCAGGTGCTGCCCGGCGTCGCGCGCATCCCGTACTCGTTCGGCGGGCTCGTGCTGCGCGGCACGTCGCCGCGCGATACCGCGGTCTACCTCGACGGCGTCGAGGTGCCGATCGCGTTTCACTTCGGTGGCATCACGTCGTTCTACCCGAGCGCGATGCTCGGCGATCTCGAGCTCGTGCCGGGCAACTTCGAGGCCGCGTACGGCCACGCGCAGGGCGGGCTCGTCACGCTGACGACGCGCGAGCCGCGCACCGATCGCTGGCGCGTCGGCGGCCAGATCGGCCTGCTCGACTCCGGCGTGATGGCCGAAGGGCCGGTGAAGGGCGGCGGCATCATCATCGGCGTGCGGCGCTCGTACTTCGACACGGTCGCCGGGCCGTTCGTGTCCGCCGACATCCCGCTGCCGAGCTACTGGGACGCGCAGGTGCGCGCGTCGTTCGGCGATCCGACGAGGCAGGGCCGCATCACGCCGATGGTGTTCCTGTCGATCGATCGCGTCGCGACGAACGATCCCTCCGCGAACGACGGCCGCGGCATCGCGATCACGCAGATGTTCGTGCGCGCGGCAGTGCCGTACGTGCGCGCGTGGGGCGCGCTGACGCTGCACGTCGTGCCGTGGCTCGGCACGAACCGGCTGACGTTCGAGGACAACGACAACGCGTCGCACACACAGGAGAGCTTCACGCGCCCGGTGTATCCGGCCGGCGTGCGCGCCGATCTCACGCGCGACTACGTGTGGGGACACCTGCGCGGCGGCCTCGACAGCGAGGGCGGCTACCTGTCGCAGCAGCAGGTCGGCTTCACCGGCGCCGGCGACGGACCGGCGCAGATGAACGGCTCGACGACGACCGCGTGGGCGGACCTCGCGCTGTGGGGCGAGGCGCGCGTGCTGCTCGACGGCGAGCGGTTCGCGGTGAAGCCCGGCGTCCGCGTCGAGCGCTACGGCCTGACCGGCGAGCTCGTCGTCGATCCGCGGCTCAACATCCACCAGAAGCTCTCCGAGCACTGGACGCTGCGCCAGGCGATCGGCCGCTACCACCAGCCGCCGACGGCCGCCGACGTCGATCCGGTCAACGGCAACCCGAAGCTCGTGAGCTCGTACATGGACCAGATGTCGCTCGGCGTCGACGCCGACGTCGCCCGCGACACCACGGTCTCGCTGACCGGGTTCTACGAGTACGGCCGCGACATCGCCGTGCGCGAGCCGACGCACAACCCCGGCGACGACTACGAGCCGAACTTCGGTGGCCTCGGGCCGACGTTCGAGCTGCTGCTCGAGAAGCAGCTCGGGTTCTCGTTCTATCGCGACAACGTCGGCCGCGCGCACAGCGAAGGGCTCGAGCTGCTCGTCAAGCGCGCGACGAAGCGCTCGCTCGTGATCCTCGCGTACACGCTGTCGAAGGCCGATCGCGTCGACAACCCGGCGCTCACGCTCGGCGTCAAGCACACCGGCTACCTGTGGCGGCCGTTCGAGCTCGACCAGCGCCACAACCTCAACCTCGCCGGCTCGTACCAGCTCGCGCACTGGCGGCTCGGCGCGCGCGTGCAGCTCGTGTCGGGAAATCCCTACTCGCCGACGATCTTCACGAACAACCAGGAGATCCAGTACCCGTGGGCGGGCACGCTGCCGTGGTTCTTCCAGCTCGACGTGCGCGCCGATCGCCGGTGGCACCGCTGCTGGGGCGACGTCAACCTCTTCTTCGACATCCAGAACGTCACCAACCGCCGCAACGTCGAGGGTCGCGATTACTCGGAGAGCGACCGGATGGATCGCGACGTCCCGGGGCTGCCGATCGTGCCGTTCATCGGCGTCGAGCTCGTTCCGAAGTGAAGCCTAGGCCGCCGCCATGCGGCCGGCCTTGCGGATCTCGTCGAGCTGACCGATCAGCGCCTGCTCCTCGAGGTACTCGCGATAGCCGGGTCGCGCGTCCATGTACGCCGTCCATGCGCCCTTCATCCAGGCGTCGAGATCGACGCCGTTCTCGGCGCACAGCGCGGCGGCCTTCGCCAGAGCATCGGCGACTTCGACGTTCCAGGACTTGTGGGGTTCGCTCACGATACTTCTCCTGACTCCTACCGAAAGCATCGAACGTGCCTCGCGCAACCCCCCATCCGGGGGGAGTAGTTCCCCTACCACGGGGCGGCTAACGACTCGTCATCACGAGGCAGCGCAGCAGCTCCGCGACGCCCCACGCCTGCGCGACGCAGCCTCCCGGCAAATACGGCGTCTCGGCATCGAACACCTCGCTGATGTTGCCGATGCAGTGGTCGCCCAGGCTGGTGACGAGCCCGTCGAGCGCGCGGCGCGCGGCCTGGGGATCGTCGGGCCGCACCCGCAGCAGCGCGTCGATGTACGGCCCGATCAGCCAGCTCCACACGGTGCCCTGGTGGTACGCGGCGTCACGCGCGAGCAGGTCGCCGCGGTAGGTCGCCTTGTAATCGGGGTGGCGCGGTGACAGCGAGCGCAGGCCGAGCGGGGTCAGCAATTCGCGCTCGACGACCTCGAGCACGGGACGCCACTTGCTCGGATCGAGCACCGGGCTCGGCAGCGAGATCGCGAACAGCTGGTTGGGTCGGCACGCGTCGTCGTCGCCGTGCTCGCCGTCGACGACGTCGTAGAGGTGGCCCGTGCGCTCGTTCCAGAACCGCAGGTTGAACGACGCCTGCACGCGCTCGGCGAAATCGCTCATCTGCTTCGCGCCATCGGGGTCGCCGGTGCGCTCGAGCCAGTCGCGCATCAGGCGCAGCGCGTTGAACCACAGCGCGTTGATCTCGACCGCCTTGCCGCGGCGAGGCGTGACGACCCAGTCGCCCGCCTTCGCATCCATCCACGTCAGCTGGTAGCCGGCCGCGCCCTGGTGGAGCAGGCCGTCCTTGTCGTCGACGTGGATGCCGAACCGCGTGCCCTTGACGTGGTGCTCGATGATGTCGCGGAGCAGCGGGAGCAGCTTGATCAGCGTGCGGCGATCGCCCGACGCGCGCAGGTAGCGATCGATCGCGTGGAAGAACCACAGCGTCGCGTCGGCGGTGTGATAGAGGCCCTCGTTCGCGCCCTCGGGGAACATGTTCGGCACGAGGCCGTCGCGCACGTGGTGCGCGAACATGCGGAGGATCGAGCCGGCCTCCGCGGTGCGGCCGGTGAGCAGCGTGAGGCCCTCGAGCGAGATCATCGTGTCGCGGCCCCAGTCGGTGAACCAGTGATAGCCGGCGATCACGGTCCACGCCTCGTCGCCGGCGGCGCGCGCGCGCACGTGATCCTCGTGGCGGCCCGCCGGGCGGATCACGAACTGATCGGCGGCGAGCACGAGCTCGGCGGTCGGCCCGGTGCGCGCCGGCACGACGGCGGCGTCGACGAGCCGTCGCCGGCGATCCTGCTCGGCCGCGAGCGTCTCCTCCGCCGTCATCGTCAGGATCGTCTCCCATGGCTCGGTCGACGCGAACAGCGCGACGTCGTGGCCGCACCGCAGGTCGGCGCGGAACCGGCCGGGCGAGAACAGCTGGCCGCGCGACGCGTAGCCGCGGCTCTCCTCGGTCGCGTACTGCATGTCGGGCACGCTCAGCGGCTCGAGCACGAACGACCGGCGCGGGCCCGACATGTGGAGGTGCAGGCTCGGCAGCGGCGCCGGCGCGAGCAGCTCGATGCGCGAGCCGAACGCGGTCAGCGGGTACGCCTCGGGGACCGCGGTCGACACCGGCTCGTCGTGGCCGCGGAACTGCAGCGCGGGCCGCAGCTCGAGCCGGATCGGCGGGCCGTCGAGCAGGCGGTAGATCAGCACCACCGTGTTCTGGCTGTACGACAGCACGATCCGGCGCTCGATCACCACGCCGTGGCCGGCGTAGCGCCAGATCGGCAGGCCGAGATCGAGG
>JBLMXA010000656.1:0-6340 GCA_050257515.1 Acidobacteriota bacterium
CTCGCCGACGAGCGCGGTCGCCTCGTCGGCGAGGTCGGCCTCGACACGCCGGGCGGTCGCCAGGCCGAGCACGCACCGGCCCCACGCGAGCGGCAGCACGTCGGCGACGTCGATGCCGGCGGCGCGCGCGACCTGCGAGAGATCGGCCTGGCCGTCGAACGCGGCGAGCGCGGCGCGTTCCTCGCTCGCGAGATCGCCCATGTTGACGATGCCGCCGAGTCGCTCGCGATCCGGCACCTCGACGACGGTCGAGGGCGGCCCGACGAGCCGCTCGAGCGCGGTGCGGTCGAGCTTGCGCCGCACGCCCTCGAGGATCAGCGACGCGGCGTGGCGCGACAGCCGGATCCGCTCGGCCGACGGCGTGGTGTCGAGGTGCACGCGGTAGTGGCCGTGATCCCAGCCGAACAGCGAGTAGATGATGTCCTCGACGTGACGGCGCACCGCCGGGAGCAGCTCGCGGCGCTTGAGGTAGCCGAAGTCGACGAGGATCTCGCCCATCCGCCGCCCCGAGGTCGTCGCGTGCACCTGGCAGCGCTCGTACTGCGCGGCGGTGATCTTGCCCTCGCGCACGAGCAGCTCGCCCATGCGATCGCCGGGCGCGTTCGACGACGCGAACACCGGCCGGCCCTGATCGAAGAACACGACCTTCTCGACGTCGTCGATGCGGAAGCTGACGCGGCCGGTCGAGCCCTGAGCGAACACCCGCGCGAGCAGCATCGCCGCATCGGACACGCCGCGCACGATCTCGCCGGAGTCGGGCAGCCCGCGTTCGCGGACCTGCGTATCCCACGAGCCCGGCGACGTGGTCAGCTGCTCGCGGCCGTCGACGAGCCGCGCGCCACCCTCGATCTCGGTGGCGCTCGCGCGCAGCGCGGGCTCCTCGCCGAGCGCGGCGAGGTCGATCTCGGTCTGGTGGTCGTGGTGCGGCGCGACGTCGACCGCCGGCGACGCGGCGGCATCCGACTGGAACAGCCGCTGCGCCATCTGCGACATCTTCTCGCGCAACGCGCGCGCGAAGTCGCGCGGGGCGCCGCGGCCCTCGTCGAACGGCGGCGGGGTCGCGGCCGGCGCGGGCTCGATCGGCACGAGCTCGTCGAGGCGGCGCAGCTCGCCGCCGCGGATCACGTGCGGCGGCGGCGTCAGGCTCGCGTCGATGTGGTGATCGAGCTCGGCGAGCTCGTCCTGCACGCTCTGCGCGGGCGGCTTGCGATCGATCAGCTCGGCGAGCGGCATCGGCGGCGACCACACGTCCTCGGCGCGGCGCGCCTCGATCGGCAGGTCGGGTGGCGGGAAGCTCGGCTTGGAGTCGCGGTGCGGCGGCAGGATCAGCGTCGGCTCGCGCGGTGGCGCGGTCGCCGCCTGATCGATCCACTCGTCGCGCAGCTCCGACGTGTTGCCCGGCTGCCACTCGTCCGAGCGCCGCGGCTGGATCACGATCGGCGGGAGCGGCGCGGCCTCCTCGCCGGCATCGGTCGGGGCCTCGTCGACCTCGAGCTCGCTGTCGGTGATCGAGTCGGCGAGCGCCTCCCAGCGCGCGCGCAGCGCGGCGCGCCGCGACGCCTCGTCGCCCTCGACGATCGGCGCGGGCGTGCCGTTCGACGGCGCCGGCGCGGCCGGAGCGACGCCGGTACCGCGATCGGTGGTCGTGCGCGGCGAGCCGCGCACGAGCGCGACCTGCTCGAGGCAGCTCTCGACCGCGAACCTCAGCGCCTTGGCGGCGAGCGGCCGCTGCACGAAGCGATCGGGGTGGAGATCGAGCGCGTCGAGCGCGGTCCGGATGGGCCCGCTGTCGTCGCCGACCAGCACGACGCCGAGCTCGTTGCGCGGCAGCATGTCGCGAAATGTCTCGATCAGCGACCGCGCGTCCCCCTGCTCGAGGCTCGAGGTGACGATCACGACCTCGGGCTTGCGCTGGCCGAACACGTCGATCGTGTCGTCGCCGCCGGTCGTGGTCACGAGCTCGACGGCCCCGTAGGGCAGCGGCTCGGCGAGTGCGTCGGTGAGCTCTCCGAGCCGGCCCGGGTCCGCGACGACGAGGACGCACGGCGTGGTGGGTTGGGACACGATCTCCCTCGAAACACGCCGAGTATCGCACAGCGGAGCCCGGATTGTTCGTCGCGACGTCGAGCGAGACCTAGCGATCCACGGCGAATTCGCGCGCACGCCCGAAGCGCAGCGATGGCCCGTGCGGAGGCACGGGCCGAGCGAGCATGCGAAGTCGCCTGGAGCGCGACGGTCGCAGCCGACGGCGCGACGAATCATCCGGGCTAAAGCGTCGAGATCGGGTCGACGTCGAGCACCACGCGAATCTTCGGATCGACGTCGGCGGTCAGGACGCCGCGCGCGACCCGGCGCAGCGCCGCGCGATCGGCGCCGCGCAGCCAGATCTGCCAGCGCGTGCGGTTGCGCAGCCGCTCGAGCGGCGCCGCGACCGCGCCGCGGATCTCGACTCCGAGATTCTCCGGCCGCTTCGCGACCGCCTCGGCGAGCTGCGCCAGCCGGTGCGCGGTGCGCTCGACCGCTCCGCCGTCCGCGCCGTCGACGCGCACCGCGATCAGCCGGCCGTGCGGCGGGTAGCCGAGCTCGGCGCGCGCCGAGCTCTCCGCGTGGAAGAAGCTCGCGTAGTCGTGCGCGGCCGCGCAGGTCACCGCGTGCGAGCCGGGCCGGTAGGTCTGCACGATCACGCGGCCGGGGCGATCGCCGCGTCCCGCGCGCCCGGCGACCTGCGCGAGCAGCTGGAACGTGCGCTCCGACGCGCGGAAGTCAGGAAGATCGAGCCCGGTGTCGGCGCACAGCACGCCGACGAGCGTCACCCCGGGAAAGTCGTGACCCTTGGTGACCATCTGCGTGCCGACGAGGATGTCGACCTCGCGGCGCGCGACCTTCGCCAGCACGCCCTCGACCTTCGCGCCGCTCGCGACGTCGCGATCGAGCCGGGCGACGCGCGCCTCGGGAAACTCGGCGGCGACCGCGGCCGCGACCTTCTCGGTGCCGAGGCCCTTGCGCACGATCGTGTCCTTGCCGCCGCAGTCGGGGCACACCTCGGGCACTCGCTCGGCCTTGCCGCAGTAGTGGCAGACGAGCCGGTCGCTGAACCGGTGGTACGTCATCGACACCGAGCAGTTCGCGCAGCGAAACGCGTGACCGCACGCGCGGCACACGACGAACGTCGCGAACCCGCGGCGGTTCAGGAACAGGATGATCTGGTCGCCCGCGGCGAGCGTGTCGCGGATCGCCTGGCGCAGCGGCGACGCGAGCATCGCCTCGCCGTCGGGGACGTGGACGCGCAGGTCGACGACCTCGACGCTCGGCATCGGCCGCGCGGTGGCCGGCCGCAGACGGCCGCCCGCCGCTTCATCGGTTCCGACCTCGGGCGGTCGCTCGGTCAGCACGAGCTTCTTCACCGCGCCCCGCTCGGTCTGCGCGTAGGTCTCGAGGCTCGGCGTCGCCGAGCCGAGCACGCACACGCAGCCCGCGCGCTGCGCGCGGACGAGCGCGACGTCGCGCGCGTGATAGCGCACGCCCTCCTCCTGCTTGAACGAGCCATCGTGCTCCTCGTCGACGACGATCGCGCCGAGGTGCTCGAGCGGCGCGAACACCGCCGAGCGCGCACCGACCGCGATGCGCGCCTCGCCGCGGCGCAGCCGCGACCACTCGCCGAGGCGTGCCTGCTCGGTCAGCCCGCTGTGAAGGATCGCGACCTCGTCGCCGAACCGCGCGCGAAACCGCGCCGCGAGCTGCGGCGTCAGCGAGATCTCGGGGACGAGCACGAGCGCGTTCTGCCCGCGCGCGAGCGCCGCCGCGATCACGCGCAGGTAGACCTCGGTCTTGCCGCTGCCGGTGACGCCGTGGAGCAAGAACGGCGTGAACGTGCCGAGCGCGCCGGTGATCGCGTCGACCGCGACGTGCTGCTCGGCGGTCAGCTCGGGGATCGCCGCGGTCGGCATGCCCTCGCCTGCCGCCGCCGCCTCGAGGTCCGCCGGTGCGTCCGGCCAGGCCGGACGCACCGGATCCATGACACGGGGGCGCTCGATCACGCGCACGAGGCCGGCCTTCGCGAGCTCGCGCACCGCCGGGCCCGGCAGCGTGCGCGCGGGCAGCGGACCGCCCGCGCCGGCGAGCAGCTCGATCACGGCGAGCTTGCGCTTGCTGCGCGCGAGCTGCGCGCGCGCCGCGTCGACGTCGACGCCGTCGGCGAGCGCGACGACCCGCTCCTTCGGCAGCCGGACGCGCGCCGCGTCGCGCTCCTCGATCTCGGCGACGAGCCCGCGCGCGCGCAGCTCGTCGAGCACCCGCCGGTGCGCGGCCGGCAGCCCGGTCGCGCGCACGCCGCCCGCGGCGATCCGCGCGAGCAGCTCGCGTTGCTTGCCCGGCAGCGCCCCGCCCTCGCCCGCGAGCGCGGCACGCCCGGCGTCGGTGACGTGCACCGCCTTGTGCGCCTTCACGCCGCTGCCCGCCGGCAGCGCGGCGCGGATCACCTCGCCCGGCGGCGCCTCGTAGTAATCGGCGATCCAGCCGCACAGCTCGACGAGCTCGGGCAGCAGCGACGGCAGCTCGTCGAGCGCGTCGGCGACCGCGAGCGGGGCGACGCCCTCGGGCGCCGTGCCGCCCTCGCGCACGACGACGCCGGTGACCTTGCGCGCGCCGAACGGCACGAGCACGCGCGCCCCGATCCGCGCGCGCGCGAGCAGCCGCTCGGGCACGCTGTAGTGATAGCGGCCGGGCACCGGTAGCGTGACCGCCACCTCGATCAGGTTCCCCCCTCCGGGGATTCTCTCGTCTCGAGGTGCGCTCGTCCTCGCGTCGCTGCGGGCGAGCGTCGATCGATGGTCCTCGATCATTTCAGTAGCTCGCGCATCAGCGCGCGCACCGCGTCGCGCAGCTCGGGCCGCTCGAGCGCGTATGCGAGGTTCGCGCGCAGGTAGCCGAGGCGGTCACCGGCGTCGTGGCGGGTGCCGTGGACGACGACGCCGTACATGCCGGTCGGCTCGGCGGCGACGAGGCGCAGCGCGTCGGTCAGCTGGATCTCGCCGATCGCGCCGGGCTTGGTGGCCGCGAGGTAGCCCCACGTCGACGGCGGCAGCACGTAGCGGCCGACGATCGCCATCCGGCTCGGCGCGGTGCCCGGCTTGGGCTTCTCGACGAGATCCTGGATGCGAAAGTGGCCGGTCGCGTCGCGCTCGCCGGCGATCACGCCGTACTTGTGCTCCTCGCCCGGCGGCACCTCGATCACCGCGATCGCGGCGGCGCCGGTCTGCTCGTACACGCGCGTCAGCTGCGCGATGCCCGGATCGCCCGTGTCCTGGTACAGATCGTCGCCGAGCAGCACCGCGAACGGCTCGTCGCCGACCGCCTCGCGCCCGCACAGCACCGCGTGACCGAGGCCGAGCGGCTGCTTCTGGCGCACGCTGATCAGGCGCACCATCGTCGAGATCCGCGCCATCGCATCGGCGAGCTCGGTGTTGCCGCGCGAGCGCAGCGTGTGCTCGAGCTCGTACGCGTGATCGAAGTGATCCTCGATCGCGCTCTTGCCGCGGCCGTTGATCAGCACGACCTCCGTGATGCCGGCGCGCACCGCCTCGTCGATCACGAGCTGGATCGTCGGCACGTCGACGATCGGCAGCATCTCCTTCGGGATCGCCTTCGTCGCCGGCAAGAAGCGCGTGCCGAGACCGGCCGCCGGGATCACTGCTTTTCGCACGGGGCGAGGAGACGCCATGACGTCGGCACCTTACCATCGCGGTAGGACATCGCGATGGAAGCTCGGCCGTTCCCGCCGTCGCCGCGCCGCCGCGCGCTCGCGCATCGCGCCGGGCTGCACGCCGCGAGCCCGGTCGTCGTCGGCGCGCTCGCGTGTGCGGCCGCGCTCGCGGCGACCGCGAGCGTCGCACGCGCGGGAGCGACGAACGTCGGCGCGTGGATCGCGGCCGCGTGCGACGGCCGCGCGAGCGTGGCGATGGCAGACCTCGCGCGCGCGGTGCTCGAGCTCGCGGCGCCGATCGTCGCGGCGGCCGCGGTCGTCGCCGCCGCCGCGCACTTCGCGCAGACGCGCGCGCTGTGGCTGCCGCGCCGCCGCGTCGACGGCGCGCCCGCGATGACGCGAGGTGCGCCGCTGCGCGCCGCGTTCGAGCTCGGCGCGCCCGCCGTGGTCGCCGCGACCGGCCCCGGCTGGCTGTGGCGCGGCGCGCCCAGGCTCGCGCGCGCCGGCTCGCTCGCCGACGCAGGCGCGCTGCTCGCGAGCTTCGTCGGCGGCGGTCATCGCGAGCGCGCGCGCGTGCTCGGCGTGGCGGACGAGCGCGTCGCCGACGCCGAGCGCGAGCCACGCGCACGCGAGCGCGGC
>JBLMXA010000657.1:0-11651 GCA_050257515.1 Acidobacteriota bacterium
TCCGCGTCGAAGACCGCGCTGATGGTTTGCGCATACCGCGCGCGAGCGAGTCGCTGGGACAAGCCGCTGTTCGTCGATCCGTGGGCGGAGCAGCTCTCGGGTGCCGATGGTCACGAGATCGCGAAGCTGCTCGACCAGCGGTTCCCGCCGATGGAGCTGTGGCTCGCGCTGCGCGTCGCGTACCTCGATCGGCTCGTCGGCATGGCCGTCGACCGGCTGTCGATCCGACAGATCGTGATTCTCGGCGCCGGTTACGACACCCGTGCTGCGCGACTGCCGCGTGCCGGGACGACGTTCTTCGAGGTCGATCATCCCGCGACGCAGGCGGCGAAGCGCGAGCGGCTCGCGCGGCTGCCCGCCTATCCCGTCGAGGCCGCGCGCTACGTCACGTGCAACTTCGAGCGCGAGGATCCGATCGATCGGCTCGCCGCGACCGGCTTTCATGTCGGCGAGCCCGCGCTCGTGATCTGGGAAGGCGTCGTGCCGTACCTCACCGAGCCCGCGATCCGCGCGACCGCGACGCGGCTCGCGAACGGCCTCGAGCCGCGCTCGCTCGTCGCGTTCGACTTCACCGGCAAGAAGTTCGCGGCGGCGAACGAACGCAGCGATACCGCGCGCGAGGCCGCGACGCACCAGCGCCGGCTGATCGACGACCTCGGCGAGCCGGTGCGGTTCGGCAGCGACGACATGCTGCCGCTGCTCTACGACTGCGGCTTCCGGTGGGTCCGCCAGCTCGACTTCAACGAGCTCGCGCTCGAGATGCTCGGCGACTACCAGCGCGATCGCCAGTTCCGGTTCCAGCACGTCGCGCTGGCATCGGCGAGCGTGCCGGCCGCCGGCTGGCCATAACGTTGGTCCTGAAGCGCTATCTCCCCGAGCTTCTGATCGCCGCGCTCGCGACGTGGATCGCGTGGGCGTTCGCGGCGACCGTGCTCGCGCACACCGAGCGCATGGGGCTGCCGCTCGACGACAGCTACATCTACCTGACCTACGCGAAGCAGTTCGGGCGCGGCCAGCCGTTCACGTACTTCCCCGGCGGCGGCTACTCGGCCGGCTCGACGAGCGTGCTGTGGCCGATGCTGATCGCGCCGTTCTGGACGCTCGGTGCGCGCGGCCACGCGCTCGTGTGGGTCGCGTTCGGCCTCGGCGGCGCGCTCTACGCGGCGACCG
This sequence comes from Acidobacteriota bacterium, assembly GCA_050257515.1. GTDB lineage: Bacteria > Myxococcota_A > Polyangia > Haliangiales > Haliangiaceae > JABFXX01. The sequence goes on from JBLMXA010000657.1 coordinate 1,171, forward strand.
CGATCGGCTGCTATCGGTTCGCGCGCCAGCTCGGCGGCACGTGGCTCGGCGTGCTCGCCGGTGTGATGGCACTCGCGGCCGCGCCGTTCGCGTTCGCGTCGTTCGCCGCGATGGAGGTGTCGTTCGCGTCGGCGCTGCTCGTCGCGACGCTGCTGCTGCTCGCGCGCGCGCCGAAGACCGGCGCTCCGCCGCGGCCGCTCGCGCTGTGCCTGGGCGCGCTGTCGCTGTCGCGCCCCGAGGCGACGCTGATCGCGATCGCGCTGTGCGCCGCGTGCGCCGCGGATCGCGCGCGCCGGCGCGAGTGGCGCGCGGCCGCGTGGTGGCTCGCGCCGCTCGCCGCACCCGCCGCGTGGCTCGCCGCGAACAAGCTGTTCGCAGGCCACCTGTTCCCGAACACCGGCGTCGCGAAGAGCCACTTCTACCTGCCGGGCTTCGACTGGACGTACTGGTGGCACGCGGTCGGCCAGCAGACCGGCGCCGCGCTGCGCGGGCTGTTCTGGGATGCCAAGAGCCCGCTCGTGTGGCCGCGCGCGGTCGCGCTCGCGTACGTCATCGGCGCGGTGCGGATCGTGTGGTGGGCGCGGCGCGAGCAGCGGTGGCTCGCCGGCGTGCTCGCGGTCGGTGCGCCGCTCGCGCTGATCGCATCGGTGATCGCGGCGTCGGGGCAGTGGAACTTCCAGAACTACCGCTACATCGCGGCGGCGCTGCCGTTCGTGCTGCTCGTCGCCGCGTGCGCGCTCGCGCCGCTGCGCGACGTCGAGAATCGGCCGCCGGTGTGGCGGCGCGTGCACGAGGCGTGGCTCGCGGCCGCGACGATCGTCGTCGCGCTGTTCGTGCGCGCCGCGATCCCGCACCTCGCGTCGAACATGCGGCTGTTCGCGCAGGGCGCGATGGACACCAACTCGCAGGTCGTGCACATCGGGCAGTACCTCCACGACCGGCTGCCCGACGCGCGCGTGATGTTCCACGACGCCGGCGCGATCGCCTACTACGGCGACACGTACGTCTACGACATGCTCGGCCTCGTCACGAACCACCAGACCGAGGTCGCGAACAACGGCCCGGGCGCGCGGTTCGAGTTCCTCGAGAGCCTGCCGCCCGAGCAGCGGCCGACGCACTTCGCGTACTACCCGGGCTGGATGGGGACGACCGACTTCTTCGGCGACTCGATCGTCCACACGACGCTGTTCCCGCAGTTCGAGCCGGGGCGCCTGGTCGGCGAGAGCGACATGCAGGTGATCGTCGCGAGCTGGGATCACGTCGGCACCGGCGAGCGGCCGCTCAACGATCATGCCGGCTGGGCGATCGTCGATCGCGTCGACATCGCCGACATCGCGAGCGAGCACGCGCACCGCTGGCGCGGCAGGCTCGGCCGCCGCCACTTCGGCGATCCGACGGCGCGCTGGTCGGTCGTCGAGCGCGAGGTCGGCGACGCCGGGCTCGTGATCGACGGCGGGCGCACGATCCGCGACGGCGGCGAGACGTTCACCGTCTCGCTCGATCCGGCCAAGCCGACGCGCGTGCTCCTGCGCAGCGGTGGCGCGCGCGAGTACGGCTGGAACGAGCCGCTGACGAAGCCGGTCGAGCTGCACCTGTGGTCGGGCACGCGCGATCTCGGCAAGCTCGTGCTCGCGCCGCCGTCCGGTACGTTCCAGGAGATCGCGTTCAACCTCCCGCCGCACACGTTCCACGCCCGCGACGTCGAGCTCCGCGTCGAGGCGACCGGCATGTACCGGGTGTTTCACTGGTTCGTGCTGCAGCCCGAGTAATTCACTACTGCGTGCCACGACGACCCGGGTGTATCGTGAGGTGGTGCGTCTCGCCTGGGTGGTCGTGCTGGCGTGCGGTTGCGGTCGGCTCGGGTTCATGGACCGCGCCGTCACCGGCAGCGGCGACTCGCAGGCCGCGCACGACGAGGACGGCGATGGTGTCGCCGACGCGATCGACAACTGCCCGCACGTCGCGAACGTCGATCAGGCCGACGGCGACGGCGACGGCGTCGGCGACGTGTGCGATCCCAACCCGGGCGTCGCGCGCGATCACATCGCGTTCTTCGATCCGTTCACCGGGCCGCGCCCCGAGTGGACGGTCGCGGGCAACGCCGCCGCGCCGGCGTACCCGGGCGACACGCTCGACATCGACACCACCGACGGCAGCCTCTACATCGCGTCGATCGCGGCGAGCGCCGGGCAGAACGACGTCTTCGTGTACGCCGGCCGCGTCGAGTCGACCGGCGCCGGCGAGAACCACCTGATGGTCGGCCTCGGCGAGCTGCCGTTCTTCCCGCCTGCTGGCCCGACCTCGGGCTACTACTACTGCGAGATCTGCGACGGCGGTCCCTGTGCGCAGTCGGTCTACGCGCTCACCCACACGCTGGACAACAAGACGTGGGCGGCCGACATGCTCGTGCACGCGCAGCCGCTCGCGCCCGGCGCGTTCGCGCTCCAGTTCCAGCAGGCGTTGCCGGCGACGAGCTGCACCACGACGTGGCCGGCGAACGCCGCGATGCTCTCCGGCACGGTGCCCTCCGGCGTCACCCCGGTCGCGGCGGGGATGAAGATCATCGGGCTCAAGGTCTCGCTCGACTACTTCGTCCAGATCCACTCGGACTAGTGAGCGAGCTCCTTGCGCACGATCTGGGCGCCGGCGACCATCGCGCGCAGCTTCTGGATCGCGACGACGCGCGGCAGCTGCTTGAGGCCGCAGTCGGTCGTCAGCGTGACGCGCTCGGGCTCGATGTGCCTCAGCACCTTGCGCACGCGCTCGGCGACCTGCTCCGGGTGCTCGATCTCGAGCGTGCGGACGTCGATCACGCCGGCGTGGACCTTCTTGTCGGCGGGCAGCTTGCGGAGCAGATCGGCGTCCTCCATCTCGCGGCACGCGAAGTCGAGCACGTACGCGTCGACCTTGACGCCGTGGTAGTGCGGCAGCACCTCGCGATAGCCGCCGGCGGTCATGCCCTCGAGCTTGTTGCCCCACGCGTTGCCCATGCAGAAGTGCCACGCGCGCTCGACGCCCTTGGGGATCTCGCTCATCGTGCGATCGACGGTGTCGCTGACCCAGTCCCAGTCCTTGTCGCCCGACAGGTGCGGCATCCACGCGCCGAGGTCCTCGAGCTGGACGTGCTTGCAGCCCGCGGCGACGAGCTCGCCGATCTCGGCGCGGAACACGTCGGCGAGCGCCTTCGAGAGATCGTAGCGGTTCTTGACCGGGCCGCCGCGGAAGTGCGCGAGCGTCGACAGCTGGACCGGGCCGGCGCCGACGCACGCCTTGATCGGCCGCTGGGTGTGAGCCTGCGCCCACTGGTAGATCGGCGCCATGCGCACCGGGCCGCGCTCGATCGGCCCTTCCACCGCGACGCCACCGGCCTCGTCGAGCGCCCAGATGTCGCGGCCCTTCGCCTTGGCGCGCGCGGGGTGCGGCAGCTTCTCGCTGGAGAACCCCTTCGTGCGCTCGAGCCAGTACCAGAGGAACGAGCCGATGCCCATGTGGTAGTCGTCGAACCACATCTGGCCGTCGGTGAGGATGTCGAGCCCGGCCTCCTCCTGATCGCGGATCACGACGCGCGTCGCGTCGTGGAACGCCTCGGCGTGCGACGCCACCTTGAACGCCTCGAGGACGTCGCGCCCGGCGAGCTGCTGCGTGAACCACAGCGGACGCGGATACGAGCCGACCATCGTCGTCGGAAGGAGCTGCATGCGGCGGGGATACCACGGCCGCGGCGAGCCGTGGGTGTAACAGCTCGGTCACTGCCGCGTCACGGCGCCGCTTCGAGCTCCGACTTGGCCTGCGCGAGCAGCCGCTCGAGCACGCGCGCGATCTTCGGACCTTGTACGCGCTCGAGCAGCAGCCCGAGCAGCGGGATCCGGAAGCGAAACCGAGACCGCCAGTCGATGCGGGTGCCGGCGGAGGTCTCGGTCAGCTCGAGCCAGCCGAGCTCGTGTTGCACCGGCAGCTTGCGCTTGCCGCGCGTCACGCTCCGCACGAGGTAATCGAAGCGGCGAGGTCGCTCGAAGCGGACGACCTCCTCGACGTAGTGGTTGCCGCCGACGTCGACCTCGCGAACCGCGCCGAGCCCGTTCTTCTCGGGCGTGCCCGGCGTGGTGACGACGCAGCGCTCGATCGGGCGGCCCCGGAAGAAGCGCTCGTGATCGGCGAGCGCGTCGAACACGCGCTCGATGGGCGCCGCGATCTGCGCGCGGATGACGATCTCGTACATGACGGCCGGAGCCTAGCGCATGCCGGCGCCGCGCATGGCGGTGTAGCGGAGCGTGGTAGCTGTACCGAGCTCGTCACCGCGGCTGCTGGCACGCGGTGAGCTGGGTCGGCTGCGTGCAGCCGAGCATGCAGCGTCGCAGCGCCTCGGACCAGCCGCCGTTCGTGCATGCGGTCTCGATCTGCGACGGCAGATCAGCCGTGTTCTGTGCCAGGTCGGCGCGCGCGTCGGCCGTCAGGCCAGGCAGGTCGACGTCCGAGAGCGGCTGCGAGACCAGCGCCGCCACGTGCTTGCTCACCGCGACGCAGCTCGCGTCGCTGCTCGGCGGCGCCGGTGTCGGGCGCGCCGGCGTGGCGGCCTGCGTGCACGCGCCGAAGGTGAATGGTGAGGTCGCGGCGATCGCACAGCGGCGCTGGGTCTCGGACCAGGCGTCGCGCGCGCACATCGTCGCGAACATCTGGATCACCTGCGGGCGCTGAGCCTCCACGGTGGCGCGCTGGTCGGCCGGGACCGCCGGACCGAAGCTGTCGAGCGTGATCGCGAACGCGTGGGCCGCGACCGCGGCGCAGCTGATGTCGGTGCCCGGCGCGGCGAGCGCGGTCGGAGCCGGCAACACGCTGGCGCCCTTGCACATCATCGCGTTCCACATGTCGTCCGCCGCCATCACGCACGCGAGCGTGCTCGCGGACCATCTCGCCTCGTGGCACAGCTGCTCGAACTGCGACGCGATCAGCCGCGACGTCTGCTCGCTGGCAGTCGCGGGCACGCTCGTCGGCGGAGGCGCCTCGGCCGTCGCCAGGTCGACCATGTGCCGCGCGACCGCCGCGCAGTCGATCGGCGGCGTGGCCGCGGCCGCGGTGCGCGGCGCGGGCGCCGCGGCGGCGGTCGTGCGCGCCGCTCGAGGCAGGCCGGGGATCGGCGCGGCCGGGTGGTTCGTCGCGGCCGCGCCGGTCACGGCGACGGGATCCGGCGCGTGCGCTCCGGCCGCGCCGCTCGCGTCGTCGCGCGGCCAGGCGAGGACGGTGGTCGCCGCGACCGACGTCGCGGCCAAGATTCCGAGAGCTCCTAGCTTCCACATGCTCGATCCTTTCGTTGCAGCCTCGGCATGGGAGGGAGCTGTCACGAGCGCGACCGGCAGGGCGCCGAGCACGCACGCGGCGAGGTTGCGGCGCGAACGCCGCCCTTCGAGCACGCGCTCGACCGAAGCCTCGAGCTCGGCGGCGACGAACCGGCGCCCGCGCGACAGCCGCTGGTGCACGGCCTCCTCGCTCACACCGAGGGCCTCGGCGACGTCTCGCGTCGAGCGCTGCTCGTAGTAGAACAGCACGAGCGCCTCGCGGTAGGCGTCGGGGATCCGTTCGAGCGCGGCCGCGACGAGGCGCTCGGCCTCGCCGTCGTGCACGGCGTCGAACGGCGTGCCCGGGGCCGCCGCGTCGGGGCTGGGCGCCACGACCTCGCGGCCGCGGCGACGCCGCTCCTTGCGCGCGAGGTTGCGCGCGATGCCGCACAGCCACGATCGGACGGCCGAGGTGTCGCGCAAGCGATCGAGGTCGCGCCACGCGGCCACGAACGTCTCCTGCGCGATCTCCTCGCCGAGCGCGCGATCGCGGGTGCCCGCATACGACACCGCCTCGACCATGCGCGCGTAGCGCTCGACGAGCACGCCAAACGCGTCGCGCTCGCCGCGGCGGCTGGCGTCGATCAGGTCGGCATCGCTCGCGACCGCTCTCTCCATGTCGCCGGTAAGTACCGCGAGGCGTCCGATCCTGACCGACAATCGTGTAACCGGCGATTCTGGCGCGCCCACCTGGCCGCTGGACTAGCCACCGCGCGACGCGTGCGCGGCCACTTGCGCTGGCAGACCTCTTGCTCGACCGCGCGCCATGCGCGTTTTCTTCGCTCTCGCGGTGCTCGCCGGCTGCACGACCAGCCAGATCAGTGAGCCGCCTTCGGGCGGCGGCAAGGCGGACGGTGACCTGGCGACGCTGTCGTTCGACGCGGACTGGTCGGTCACGCAGTCGGCCCCGCTCGTCAAGGGCGCGCTGATGGTGGTCCACTACGATCCGGCACGGCTCACCGCCTGCCGCGCGAAGGACGCCAGCGGCGAGGATGCGTGGCAGATCGTCGGCCACTACACGCTCGACGGCACCGAGCCGTACGGCGACGACCTCGCGGTCACCGAGCTCGAGGGCAACGGCCGGCTCGAGCCACCGAGCGAGCGCCCGGTCGACGTCACGATGGACGTTCCGCTCGGCACGTTCGGCGGCGGACACGATCTGGCGATGTGGTTCGTCAACACCGACGCGACCGGGTGCATCGCGTACGACAGCGACTACGGCGCGAACTATCACTTCACGATCGAAGACGCGCCCTGATCGTCGAGCAGGCCGAGCTCGCGGTACCGCGGTCGCGAGGCGTCGCGCAGGCGCGGCAGCGCGCGGCGGAACGCGAGCGCGCACGCGATCGTGACCGCGCCGGCGGCGGCGAACGTGTCGCCGGGCCCGATCGCGTCGGCGAGCGAGCCGAGCACGATCGCGCCGATCGGCGCGCCGCCGAAGAACGCGATCGCGTAGAGGCTCATCACGCGGCCGAGCTTGTCGTGATCGACGATCGACTGGACGATCGTGTTCGTCGACGCCAGCTGCACCATCAGGCAGCCGCCGAGCACGTACACGATCGGCGCGAGCGCCCACGGAAGCGTCGTCGCGCGCATCGCGATCATCGCGGCGCCGAGCCCGAGCGCGACCCGCGCGATGATGCCGGCGAGCCCGAGCACGCGCTGGCGATGGGCGAGGTACAGCGCGCCGGTCAGCGCGCCGAGCCCGGCGGCGCCCATCAGGATGCCGAGCACGTGCGGATCCTTCGCGACGAGCGGCAGCAGCGTCGTGTACGAGCCGCCGAGCACGCTCGAGCACGCGAGGAGCAGCAGCACCGCGCGCACGAGCGGTGCGCCGGCGACGTAGCGCCAGCCCTCCGCCATCTCCTGCCACACGCGGCCGGTGCGCGGCGGCGGCGCCCGCCTCGCGACGTTCATCGCGAGCAGCGAGCCGATCACGGCGAGGTAGCTCGCGGCGTCGATCGCGAAGCACCAGCCCTCGCCGAAGAACGCGACGAGCTCGGCCGCGATCACCGGGCCGATCAGCCGCGCGCCGTTGACGAGCGACGAGTTGAGCGCGATCGCGTTCGGCAGGTCCGAAGGATCGTCGAGCATCTGGCGCAGGAACGACTGCCGCGCCGGCATGTCGAACGCGTTGATCACCGCCTGCACCGCGCCGAGCGCCATCAGGTGCCACACCGTCATCCAGCCGGTGAACGCGAACAGCGCGAGCGCCGCGGACTGCACCATCGCCGCGATCTGGGTGGCGATGATCGTGCGGTGGCGGTCCCAGCGATCGACGAGCACGCCCGCGAGCGGCGCGATCAGCGACGTCGGCGCCTGGCTGAAGAAGCCGACGAGCCCGAGCAGGATGCCCGAGTGGGTCAGCCGGTACGTCATCCACAGCGTCGCGAACCGCGTCAGCCACGTGCCGACGAGCGACGTGCCCTGGCCGAGGAAGAACAGCCGGTAGTTACGATGGCGCAGGGCCCGGCCAAGCCTGGCCATGTCCAAGGTTAGTACAGCTTGTGCAGATGCGTACCGCGGTAGTAGTGCGCGAGGATCATCGCGTGCGTCTTGCCGGCCTCGGCCATCCCGATCGCGCCGACCTGGCACATGCCGACGCCGTGGCCGAACCCGGCGCCGCGCAGCACGAACCGATCGCCGTCCTTCTGGATCGCGAACAGCGTCGACTTGAGGCCGCCGAGCAGCCTGCGGATGTGGAGGTCGCCGGTGACGTCGACCGAGCCGCGCTCGCCGGTGAGCGTCAGGATCTCGATGCGCCCCGACACGCCGCGCTGCTTCGCCGCCAGCTGCGTGACGCGGCCGATCTCGGGATACTCGGTCGCGACGCGCGCCGAGAGCTCGCCGGCCGGCAGCGTCTGGGTCCACCGGAACTTCGCGCGCGCCGACTTGCTCGTCACGCGCCCGCACCACGTGTCCTTGCCATCGTCGGCGAGGAACGCCGACAGGTTCGCGTCGGTGATCCGCGTCGTGCCGCCGCTCGCGGTATCGGCCCGGCCGCGCAGCGACGGATCGGGCTCGCCGCCCCAGATCGCGTCGTTGTCCTCGGTGTGGCCGCCGCAGCTCGCGCTGTAGCGGATGTCGACCATGCCGCCGCCGTCGCGGAGCAGCACGATGCCGCGCGTCGCCTCGACGGCGCGCGTCGTGCGCGGATCTTCCTTGCCGGCGCCGGCGTAGACCTGACACTGCTGCGTCGAGCACAGCAGGAACGGATCGGTGAGGTTTCTGCGGCCGATCTTCTGCAGCAGCTCGGTGCGCGCGGCGATCGCCTGCGCCTCGAGCGCGGCCGGTGGCGCGTCGGGGTAGATCTCCGCGGGCACGAGCCCCGCGAGCAGCTTGTCCTCGCTCACCGCGTTCGCGGCGAGCAGCCCGCCATCGTGATCGAGCGTGACGTAGACGCTGCCCCAGTAGCGGCGGTCCTCGTGGCCGGTCTCGAGCTGGCTGCCGCCGGTGCCGGTCGGCACGTCGGCGACCGTCAGCGTCTCGCCGGCCTTCTTCGGCGCGAACCACAGCACGCTCGGGTTCTTGACGACGGTCGCGCCGCTGCGCGCGACGATCGTCCCCGATGGCCGGCGCACGAGCTCCTCGTGCACCGCGGTCTTGATGCCGTAGCGGCGGCCGTGCTCGGCGGCCCGCGCGGCGCCCTTGCCGGCGGGCTGCGGATCGATCGCGATCCGCACCTCGCGCGTGTCGATCACCTCGCCGCCGGTGCCGAACACCGTCCCGATCTCGAACGATCGCGGCTCGAATCCGCGTTCCTTCCAGCGCGCGAGCGCGGCGGTGATGCCGGGCGCGTCGTCGGGGCCGAGCGTCTCGACGACCGTCCACTCCTGGATCACCGCCGGCTTGGGGTTCTCGACGGTGATCGTCCACGCGTCGCCGCCGTCGGTCTCGACGGTGCTGCCGCCCATGCCATCGGGCCGCACGACGATGCCGCCCTTGCCGTGGAGGTCGACGTGCTTGCGCCCGCTCATGATCTCGACGGTGACGAGCGGCAGCCCGTCGTCGGAGAACGTGAAGCGCGTGGAGTACAGGATGCGGAGCTTGTCGGTCGCCGAGGTGTCGTCGGCGAGCGCGGTGCCGGCGACGAGGGCGAGCACCAGCGCGGACTTGCGGAGCATGCACGAGGCTAGGCAGCCGGTCCGCGCGCGTGCAACAAACTGGCATGGCCGACCCGCTGCCCCCGCCGCCGCCGCGGCTGCCCGACGCCGTGCTCGCCCGCCGCGACCAGCTGCCGGTCAAGCCGGCCGCGGTCGTGCTCGCCGGCGCGAGCGTCGCGCTGGCGCCGCTCGATCTCGATCGCGACGTCGCGGCGCTGCACGCGGTGTCGAGCGGTCCCGACAGCGAGGCGCGCGTGTGGCGCTACATGTCGGGTGGCCCGTTCGGCGACGCCGGCGCGCTGCGCGCGTGGCTCGCCGGCCAGGACGCCGCGCCCGACGGCCGGCCGTTCACGGTGCGCTGGCGCGGCCAGCCCGTCGGCGTGGCCAACCTGCTGGCGAACCAGCCCCAGCACCTCAAGATCGAGCTCGGGTCGATCTGGTACGGCCCGATCGCGCAAGGGCAGGGCGTGTCGCGCGAGGCGACCGAGCTGTTGCTCGCGCACGTGTTCGCCCTCGGCTACCGCCGCACCGAGTGGAAGTGCGACGCGCTCAACACGGCGTCGCGGCGCGCCGCGCTCGCGTACGGGTTTCAGTTCGAGGGCGTCCAGGACGCCCACTACATCGTCAAGGGTCGCAGTCGCGACACCGCGTGGTACCGGATGCTCGATCGCGACTGGCTCACGACGCGGCCGGCCGCAGCGGCTCGGTGACGATGAAGCGCAGGTTCAAGAAGTTGATCGTGAAGTGAGCGGCGATCGGCCCGCCGAGGTTGCCGGTCCACACCGCGAGGCCGCCGAACGCGATGCCGAGCACGAGCGCCGAGGCCGTCCACGGCAGGAACCGCCGGCCCGGGCCGACGTGGAGCAGCGCGAACACCAGGCCCTGCCACCACACGCCGAGCCACGGCATCAGCGCGCCGCGGAACAGCAGCTCCTCGCCGATCGCGCTCGCGATCGCGAGGATCAGGATCTCGCGGCCGGTGAGCGGACCGAGCAGGTCGCGGAAGCTTCCGTGCAGCTCGCGCGCCCACTGGAACCGCTTCGTC
>JBLMXA010000658.1:0-3822 GCA_050257515.1 Acidobacteriota bacterium
CGTCGCCGAGCTGCCCGCCTCGCTCCAGCAGAAGCTGCTGCGCGTGCTCGAGGATGGGGCAGTTCGCCGCATCGGCTCGGCGACGCCGCGCCCGGTCGACCTGCGGTTCATCGCGGCCACCCACAAGGACCTCGAGGCCGAGGTCCAGGCCGGCCGGTTCCGCCGCGACCTCTACTTCCGGCTCGCCGGCGTGACGTTCACGATCCCGCCGCTGCGCGCGCGCAAGGACGAGGTGCTGCCGCTCGCCGAGCAGTTCGTCGCGTCGGCCGCCGGGCCGCTCGGCCGCGCGTTCATGCTCGCCGAGGATGCGAAGGCGTGGCTGTCGCAGCACGAGTGGCCGGGCAACATCCGCGAGCTGCGCAACGCGTGCGAGCGCGCCGTGCTGCTCGCGACCGGCTCGATGATCGAGCGCCAGCACCTGACGATCGACGAGCCGAAGCGCCCGCCGGGTCGCTACCGCTCGCCGACGACGCCGCCGCCGGGCTCGATGACCTCGGCCGACATGCCGAGCCAGGTGCGCGCGACGGTCGCCGAGCTCGAGAAGCAGCGCATCCTCGAGGCGCTCGACAAGTGCGCCGGCAACCAGACCCGCGCCGCGGAGCTGCTCGGCATCTCGCGCCGCACGCTGATCAACCGGCTCGACGAGTACGGCATCGCGCGGCCGCGCAAGCGCGAGGAGTGATGCGCGCCGCGCTCGTGCTCGTGCTGGTGATGGTGACCGCGTGCGGCAAGTCCGACGCGCCGGCGCCCGCGCCAGCGCCGTCGCCGGCGTCCGCGCCGGTCGCCGCCGCGAAGGCCGCGGTCGCCGCGATCGATCCGGGCAAGCAGGCCGCGTGCGAGCAGACCCGCGACAAGTACCTCGCGTGGCAGGCCGACCGCGTGAAGAGCGCGCTCGGCGGCGAGCCGCCGGACCAGAAGGCGGCGCTGCAGGCCGAGGCCGACAAGGAGGCCACGCAGGCGAAGGACCGCTTCGTCGACGCGTGCATCGCGATGGGGGATGCCCTCGACGCGAGCTGCTTCGAGCACAAAGGATACGACCCGGACCGCGCGCACAAGAAGCACTGCGACGACGTCGTCCACGCGCTCGAGGCAAAGCTGTTCGCCCGCTGATGGCGCGGTGCGTGACGGCTCGACTTGCCAGCGCGCCCTCGCAACTGCGCTTGAAGGCGTCGTGAAAGCCGGCGCGTCACTTGCTTGAACCACGGCGGTGGCGCTTCGAGTAGTCGCTGTGTTCGCGCTCGCCGCCTGCGCGCAAGGCGCTCCCGGTCACGACGAGCCCGCGGACTTCGATCCGGTCGACTGGAGCGGCGGCAAGGCCGATGCCGGCGGCTCCGCGGTGTTCGACAAGAACACGATCATGACCGAGCTCGTGTTCGGCACGAGCTCGGCGGTCGACGCCGACGCGGTCCAGCAGTTCCTCGAGGACAACCCGTACGGCAGGCGCAGCTGGCTCGCCGACGTCCAGCTCGACGGCGTGCGGTTCTCCGACGAGCTGGTCGAGGTCGCGCAGCAGCACGACCTCGATCCGGTCGTGCTGCTCGCACGCATGCAGGTCGAGACGTCGCTGGTCAGCGCGACCGCGCGGCCGAGCTCGTTCCGCATCGCGCACGCGCTGGGCTGCGGCTGCCCGGACTCGAGCGGCTGCTCGAGCGCGGACAGCGGCCTCGACACCCAGCTGCAGTGCGCCGGCGACGTGCTGTCTCGCGCGCTGCAGGGCTCGCGCGACGGCAGCGGCGGCTGGGTCGCCGGCGCGTCGCATCGCACCGACGACGGCTACCGCGTCACGCCCTCGGACGACGCGACCGCCGCGCTCTACGCCTACACCCCGTGGGTGCTGGTCGGCAGCGGCGGCAACTGGCTCGTGTGGAACGTGACGCGCAAGTACCTCAAGCACTTCGACCAGGCTGGTACGCTGCAGCTACCGTGAAGACGCTCGAGCTGCCCGCCGCCGCCGCGAGGTTCGTCGCGGGAGGTGGGCGCGACGTGATGACCGACAAGCTCGCGGTGACGCTCGCCGCCGGCGAGCACGTCCAGCTGTTCGACGATCGCGGCGAGGAGCTCGGCCTCGCGATCGCCGATCCCGACAACGCGCGGCTGCGCGTGCTCGCGGTGCCGGCCGACGGCTTCGCCAGGGTCGACGGCGCGCTCGTCGGCTGGCGGATCGAGCGCGCGCTCGCGTGGCGCCGTCAGCTCGGCCTGCCCGGCGACGACCACGCGTACCGGCTCGTCCACGGCGCCGGCGACGGCCTGCCCGGCTTCTCGTGCGACGTGCTCGGCCGCGTCGCGGTCGTCTACGCGTACGGCGAGGGCCTCGTGCCGCTCGCCCGCACGGTCGCGGAGGCCGCCGTCGGCTTCGCGCGCCTCGACGGCGCGGTCGTCAAGCTGCGCGGGAAAGGCGATCATGCCGACCGCGAGGTGCTGGGCAGGGTCGAGGACCGGCTCGTCGCGACCGAGCACGGCGTGCCGTTCGAGATCCACCCGAAGGGCTCGCTCAACACCGGGCTGTTCACCGACATGCGCGAGCACCGGCGCGGGCTCGCGCGGTTCGCGGCCGGCAAGCACGTCCTCAACCTGTTCTCGTACACCGGCGCGCTGTCGGTCGCGTGCGCGCGCGCCGGTGCCGCCAGCGTGACGAGCGTCGACACGAGCGAGGGCGTGCAGGCGTGGGCGCGCGGCAACTTCGCGCGCTCGCAGCTGACCGGCGACGCCTGGCGGTTCGAGACCGGCGACGCGGTGCGCTTCCTCGCACGCGCCGCGCGCGACAAGGAGCGCTACGACGTCGTCATCGTCGATCCGCCGACGTTCTCGACGGCGCGCGGCCAGCCGTGGACGCTCGAGCGCGACTACCCGGCGCTGATCGCGCAGGCCGCCGCGGTCGTGCCTGCCGGCGGCGTCTTGTGGCTCGCGGCGAACTCGCACGAGCTGGTGTCGCTGCCCAAGCTCGTCCACAAGGGCCTCGGCGAGGCCGCGCGCGCCGGCGCGCTCGTCGAGCAGGGCGGCCTGCCGCCGGAGTACCCGACGCTCGTCGCCCAGCCGCGCGATCGCTACCTCCAGGTCTGCGTGGTACGTCTGTCGTAGATGTGCGGGCGCTACACGCTGACCACCGAGGAGGGGCTCGTCGAGGACCTCGAGGCGGCGCTCGATCCGCAGGTCCAGGCGAACGAGTGGTGGAAGCCGCGCTTCAACGTCGCACCGACGCAGGACGCGCCCGTCGTCACGCTGCGTGACGGTGCGCGCACGCTCGAGATGATGCGGTGGGGCCTCGTGCCGTTCTGGGCGAGCAAGCCGGGCGCGAGGAGGCCACCGCTCATGATCAACGCGCGCGTCGAGTCGATCGACACGAAGGCGACGTTCCGCGACGCGCTCGCGCGCAAGCGCTGCCTCGTGCCCGCCGACGGCTTCTTCGAGTGGCGGCGCGCCGGCAAGCAGGCGACGCCGCTCTACCTCCACCCGTCACCGCGCCGGTTCGTCTGCTTCGCCGGGCTGTGGGCGCGCGCGAAGACCGATCGCGGCGAGCTGCACAGCTTCACGATCATCACCGGCCCGCCGAACGAGCTCGTGCGCCCGATCCACGACCGCATGCCGGTCGTGCTCGACCCGAGCGCGTGGGCCGCGTGGCTCGATCCGTCGCTCGCCGCCGACGGCGCGCACGCCCTGCTCGGCGTCCCGCCGGTCGGCGACTGGACGGCGGAGCCCGTGTCGCCGTGGGTCAACGCCGCCGATCACGACGACCCGCGCTGCATCGAGCCGGCCGCGCCGCCCCCGCCCGCGCAGGGCTCGCTGTTCTGACGAAGAAGATTGGCCGCCAAGGCGCCATGCACG
>JBLMXA010000659.1:0-3641 GCA_050257515.1 Acidobacteriota bacterium
GGAGCGCGTCGTGTCGCTCGGCGACGCCGACGCGCTGCTGCTGGTCGACGAGCCCGACAACCTCGTGCTGCCGATCTTCATCGGCGGCACCGAGGGCCAGTCGATCGACACGCGCATGCGCGGCGTCCCGCCGCCGCGGCCGCTCACGCACGACCTGCTCGATCACGTGCTGCAGAAGCTCCACGCGCAGCTCGTCCAGGTCCAGATCGACGAGCTGCGCCGCAGCGACGAGGGCGGCATCTACATCGGCTCGATCTTCCTGCGCGCGAACGGCCACGTGATCAGGCTCGACGCCCGGCCGTCCGACGCGATCGCCCTCGCGATCGGCAACAAGGTCGCGATCTACGTCGCTCGCAAGGTGCTCGACGACGCCGGCATGAAGTGGGACGAGCTCCAGAAGCAGCTGCAGAGCTCGCCGGTCTCCGGGGCCCCGGGGTAGCTCGTTTGTCAGACGTCCGTGATACGGACAGCCATGGAGCGGTTTCCGCGCGGATCGTTACCACCCTACGAGTTCCCGGCCGTCGCGACGGTGGCGCCGCAGGCGATCGCTCGCGCCGAGCCGGATCCCGAGCCGTCGATCGAGTCCGGCGAGCCCGACAAGCCGTGCGACCTGTCGACCACGTGTCCGAGCTGCAGCACCGAGATGCAGCCGGAGCACGCGCACTACAAGTGCCCGGCGTGCGGCTACCGCGATTCTTGCTGCTTCTGAAGTAGCTCGGTCTTCAGCTGCGCGCGATCGAGGTCGCCGCACCACCTGGCGACGACGAGCGTCGCCACGCCATTGCCGATCACGTTCGTCAGCGCGCGCGCTTCCGACATGAACCGATCGATCCCGAAGATCAGCAGCAGCGCGCCGACCGGGATCACCGGCACGCCGTCGTGCGTGAACGCCTGCAGCGTCGCGACGAGCGTCACGAAGCCCGCGCCGGTCACGCCGGCGGCGCCCTTGGACGTCAGCATCGCGATGCCAAGCAGCGCGATCTGATCGCCGAGCGACAGGTCGGTGTGCGTCGCCTGCGCGACGAACAGCGCGCCCATCGTCACGTAGATCGCGGTGCCATCGAGGTTGAACGAGTAGCCCGCGGGGATCACGAGGCCGACCGTCGGCTTGCCCGCGCCGAGCCGCTCGAGCTTCTCCATCATCCGCGGCAGCACGCTCTCCGACGACGACGTGCCGAGCACGATCAGCAGCTCCTGGCGGATGTAGCGGACGAACCGGAACACGGAGAACCCGTGTGCGCGTGCGACGAGGGCGAGCACGCCGAACAGGAACACGAGACAGGTCGCGTAGAAGCACAGCATCAGCGTGCCGAGCGACTCGAGGCTCTCGCTGCCGAACGTCGACACCGTGAACGCCATCGCGCCGAACGCGCCCAGCGGCGCGAGCTGCATGATCATCGCGACGACCGCGAACACGACCGCACCGATGCGCTCGACGAGATCGAGCACGGGCGCGCCGCGCTCGCCGATCGTGCGCAGCGCGAACGCGAACAGCAGCGCGACGAGCAGCACGCTCAGCAGGCTGTGGCCGCCGAGCTCGGGGATGACGTCGAGGATGAAGCTCGATTTCGGCTTGCCGAGCGTGGCGAGCTTGTCCGCGTCGCCGCCGCCGACGACGTGGTGCAACGTGCTCCCGGGCGAGACGACATTCACGATCACGAGCCCGATCGCGAGCGCGATCGTGCTGACGACCTCGAAGTAGAGGATCGCGAGCCCACCGGCCTTGCCGACGCCACCGATGCTCGCGTGGCTCGCGACTCCCGGCACCAGCGTGCAGAAGATCAGCGGCGCGATCGTCATCGTGACGAGCCGGATGAAGACGTCCGCCAGCGGCTTGAGCTTCGCGCCCTGTTCGGGAGCGAGCACGCCCACCACCACCCCCAGGAGAATTCCGACGAGGACGCGAAAATACAGCGAGTGTGCGAACGAGCGGGTCACGCCCGCCGGATCTTACTGAGAAGTTTTCTCATATCGCTCGGTGCGCCGATGTGTTTCACTTCCCGGGGGATGAAATTCGGCCAGACTTGGCCGGATCAGCTGACATGGCGCACATCGATTTCGGCCGGCCCGTCGGCGTGGATCATCCGCCGTTCATCATCGCATCGCTCGACTGCGGTGAGCTCGGCAGCATCGAGCGCGCGCTCGCGGCGATCGATGCCGCCGCCAACTCCAGCGTCGATTCGATCAAGCTGTCGCGCATGCCGTGGTCGTGGAGCGCGCGCCTGTTCGCGGCCGCCGAGCGCCGTAACCTCGTGATGCTCGCGACCGCGCTCGACGAGTCGGCGGTGTCGCGGCTCGATTGGCTCGGCGCGCCGGCGTTCTACCTCGTCTACGACTGGTCGGATCTCGATCTGGTCGCGCGCGCCGCGCGCACCGGCAAGCCGCTCGTGCTGCAGGTCGGCACCGCCTCGACGGTCGAGCTCGCGGAGATGATCGACACCGCGCACGCCAACGGTGATGGCGGCATCGCGCTCGTGCAGGCGGTGATCGACATCGAGCTCGAAGGGCTCGATGCGCTTCGCCTCCACCACTCGGTCGTCGGCATCTCGGATCGCTCGCGCGGCGCGGAGATCCCGCTCGCGGCGATCTCGCGCGGCGCGTCGATCGTCGAGAAGCGGTTCACGCTGCGCCCCGACAGCAACGTGCTGTGCCCGCTCGAGCTCGCCGAGGTCGTGCGCGACTGCGAGCAGGCGTGGGCGTCGCTGGGCGATCGCCGCTGGCTCGTCAACTAGGTTACGATCGCGCGGTGCACCCGCGCATGACGACTCGGGGCCGCGCGATCGCCGGCGTGATCGGCGCGGTCGTCGCGTTCTCGCTGCCGAAGAAGGTCGAGTGCGGGTTCCCCGGAGGGACGTGCACGCACGCCGGCCGGCTGCGTGGCGAGGTGTGCACGTCGTACGAGGTCGAGCCGTGGGGCTTCTATCTGATCGAGCATCTCGCAGGGCGAGATGTTGGCTTCGCCTACAGCTCCGGGGACGACTGCAGATAGGCGCGGAGTTTGCGACGCCTCGCTTGCGGAGGCGGACATGTCCATCATGCGATTTTCCAGCGGGACGCTCGTCGGCGTCGCGCTGATGTACTTCCTGGATCCGGCGCGCGGACGCAAGCGACGAGCACGCGTCGGCGAGATGGCGACCCATGCCCAGCGCGTCGAGCGCGAGCTCGTCGGCAAGGCGATGCGCGACGTCAGCCATCGCGCGCAGGGCCTCACCGAGCGCGTCAGGCACCCGCTCAGCGGCGAGGTCACCGATGGCGTGCTGCAGGGGCGCGTGCGCGCGGCGCTCGGCCGCATCATCAGCCACCCGCGCGCGATCGACGTCGAGGCGCGGGCCGGCTCGATCGTGCTGCGCGGGTCGATCTTCGCGAGCGAGGCCGACGAGGCGCTGCGCTGCGCGCGCAGGATCGCGGGCGTGCGCGACGTGATCGATCGGCTCGAGCGCCACGCTCGCGCCGACGTGCCATCGCTGCAGGGCGCCGGCAAGCCGCGCCGCGCCCGCGAGACGTGGCGGCCCGGCCTGCGCGTCGGTGCGATCGGCGCCGGGGGCGTGCTCGCCGCCTGGGGCCTGCTAGTGCGACGCGGCGTCGTCGGGAGCGCGCTCGGTGTCGCGGGCGGCGCGCTCGCGCTGCGCGGCGCGTTCAAC
>JBLMXA010000660.1:0-7665 GCA_050257515.1 Acidobacteriota bacterium
GGCGCTGCTGCTCGAGCCGCTGCACCTCCGCCTCGAGCTGCTTCACCTTCGCCTCGAGGTCCGAGATCCTCTGCTCCTCGAGGTCGCGGTGATGCGGCCAGCGCGGCTTGCGCTCCGTCCCGCTCGGCTCGCACGCCCCGCACACCATCACCATCACCAGGAGCCATCGCATCGGTCGATCATAACGTCAGATCGAGGTGCAGCCGGCGATCGCCGCCAGCGAAAGTAGCGCCCCCCTCACGCGCCGATCATACTGTCGCGGTGCGGGCGACGCTCGTGATCCTGTGCACGCTGGCGGCCGCCGCCCACGCCGACGATGCGAGGCAGCTCGGCCGCGCGTTCGCCGCGTACGATCGCAGCGACCTCGCGACTGCCGCGAACGAGCTGCGCGGCATCGACCACGTCGCGAACCAGGACTACCTGCTGTGGCTGCGCGGCATGGTCGCGCTGCGCACGAACAAGCTCGACGCCGCGCAGCAGGCATTCGAGCAGCTCGCCAAGCTCGCGCGCTCGCGGTTCGCGCCGCAGGTCGCGTGGCGGCTCGCCGACGTCGCGTGGGCGAAGGGCGACAAGGCCGCCGCCGCGAGGCTGTACGCGCGGCTGATCAAGCAGGAGCACGCCGACGAGATCGGCGATGTCGGCACCGCGATGTTCCGCATCGCCGAGGCGAAGCCGACGGCCGAGGCCTACCGCGCGATGCTCGTCGCGCACCCCGCGCACTCGCTCGCGCCCGAGGCCGAGGCGCGCATGCTCGCGCTCGGCGGCGCGCCGCTGTCGCCGGCGGATCGCATCGAGCGCGCGAAGACGCTCACCGCGCAGCACCTGTGGGACGAGGCGGTCGCCGAGCTCGCGCTCGTGCCAGACGGCGTGCCCGACGACGTGCGCTATCAGCGCGACTACTGGCTCGGCACGACGCTGTTCGACATGCGCCGTCGCTA
This sequence comes from Acidobacteriota bacterium, assembly GCA_050257515.1. Taxonomy (GTDB): domain Bacteria; phylum Myxococcota_A; class Polyangia; order Haliangiales; family Haliangiaceae; genus JABFXX01. Next base: position 939 of record JBLMXA010000660.1, read on the forward strand.
CGGCGACGCCGGCAAGCTGCTGCTCGCGGTGTACCCGCACCTGGGCGAGCACGCCGCCGAGGCGATGTTCCACGGCGCGCGCGCGCTGTCGCGCGCCGATCGCGACGACGACGCGATCACCTGGTACCACAAGGTCGTCGCGCAGTACCCGAGCACGACGTGGGCGCAGGAGGCGCAGTTCCTGTCGGGCTGGCTCGAGTTCAACCGCGGCCACTACCAGGAGGCGATCGCGCCGCTCGAGGACGCGCTCGCGCGCTACCCGCGCTCGAAGTTCGCCGACGACGCGCTGTGGTTCCTCGGCATGTCGCACTACTTCCTGAACGACTGGCCCAAGGCGCGCGACAAGCTCGCCGCGCTCGGCCGGCGCGCGGGCGCGCTCGAGGGCGGCAAGGGCGTGTACTGGCGCGCGCGCATCGATCACCGGCTCGGCGACACCGACAAGGCGAAGGCCGGCTACCGCGAGGTGGTCACGAAGTTTCCGTTCTCGTGGTACGCGCTGCTCGCGCGCGCGCGGCTGAAGTCGCTCGGCGTCGCGCTCGGTCCGTTCGGCGAGGGCGACGGCAAGCCGAAGGGCCCCAGGCTCGCCGCCGAGGTCGACGAGGCGCTCGCGAAGGACGCGCTCGTCAAGCGCGCCGACGAGCTGATCGCCGCGGGCATGGGCGTCGACGCCGGGTTCGAGCTCGCGCGCGACGAGCGCGGCTTCCTCAAGCGTCACGACAAGGCGGCCGCGTTCGCGATGCTGCTCGATCGCTACGTCAAGGCGGGCAACTACAACCGGCCGTGGATGCTCGCCGTCAGCTACTCGGGCAGCGCGCTCGACGGTCCGCCCGAGGCCGACGCGAAGCGCTGGTGGGAGAACGCCTACCCGCGCGCGTATCGCTCGCTCGTCGAGAAGTACCAGGCGCTCGGCCACAACCCCGAGGGCTACCTGTACTCGATCATGCGCAAGGAGAGCGGGTTCGATCCGCACGATCTGTCGTACGCCGACGCGCAGGGCCTGCTGCAGATGATCCCGCCGACGACGATGCGCGTCGCGAAGGAGCTCGGGCTCACCTACGATCCGGGCAAGCTCTACGAGCCCGAGTACAACGTGCGCACCGGCAGCTGGTACATCGGCCACCTGCTCGCGAAGTTCAAGGGCCAGATCCCGATCGGCGCGGGCTCGTTCAACAGCGGCCCGCGCCCGGTGATGAAGTGGTGCGACGAGTACGGCGACCGCGAGATCGACGAGATGGTCGAGCTGGTGCCGTACACGCAGACGCGCGAGTACATGAAGAAGGTCACCGAGAACTTCGCGCGCTATCGCTACCTCTACGCGCACGAGATCTACGAGCAGCCGCTCGCGGTCGACAAGCACTACGTCGTCGACCAGCTGATCTACTGAGCCCGGGCCCAGCCGAGGTCCAGCGCCACCTCGGGCTCGCACTGCGGCCCGGTGTGCGAGCGGTCGCCGACGATGTCGACGCGGCTGCCGACGATCTGCAGCACGCCGCGGAACGTCCACACCGCGGCGCCGCGCACGAGCACGTCGCACGCGATCGTGGCGTCGTCGCAGTGGACCGTGTTGCCGCTGCACAGCATCACCTGGTGATGCGCGAGCAGCGCGGGCACCCGGGTGTGGTGGTCGCCGACCGCGGCGACGCCGTGGAACCACTCGCCGACGTCGATGCGATACGCGGCGTGCTTGCCGATCACGAGCGGCTCGGCAGCGAGCACGTCGTAGTCGAGCCCGCGCGCCTCGTAGGTGCCGCCCAGCCGCCAGACGTCGCCGCGATGCACGTACAGCGACAGCCCGACGTCGACGCTCGCGCCGTGGCCCTTCCGCATGACGAGCCGGTACAGCCGCGCGTCCGCGAACGTGTGGACGAGCACCGGGTTGCCGAGCTTCTTCAGGCACGCTTCGATCTTGTCGATCGTGTGGCCGCGCGTGCAGAACCGCACCGGCACGAGCTCCGGCCTGACGAGGTCGGCGCGCGCGACGCCCGCGACCAGCGCGAGCACGACGAGCCACCTCACGGCCGCGGCCACGCGAGGAACACGCGCTCGGGCACGCTGCAGCTCCCGCCGCCGTGCGAGCGGTCTCCGGTGACGAGCGCCTCGTGGTCGCCGAACGCGAGCGAGCCGCGGAACGTCCACAGCGCGGCGCCGCGAACGAGCACGTCGCACGCGACGACGAGCTCGGCGCACCGCCACTGCTCGCCGGAGCACAGCAGCGCGTGGCGCGCGACGACGATCACCGGCACCGCGCGCGTGGAGTCGAGCGACGCCCACGTGTGCTGGGCCACGCCGATGTCGATCCGGAAGCCGGCGTGCTGGCTGATCGTCACCGGCGCGAGCGACAGCGCCTCGTAGCCGACGCCGCGTGGCTCGTACACGCCGGCGACGTGCCATCCCGGGGCATTCTCGACGTAGAGCGCGAGGCCGAGATCGTTGTCGTCACGCGAGACGACATGCAGGAGCCGCGCGTGCGGCAGCTCGCGCGCGATCGTGACGTCGCCGAGCCGCTTCAGGCACGTCTCGAGCGCGGCGTAGCTCGCCGCCGCCGGGCACACGCGCGCGAGCCGCGGAGCTCGTGGCGGTGGCGGAGGTCGGTGCGCCGCCGCGAGCGACGGCACGAGCACGAGCGCGCACGCGACGAGCCGCCTCATGGCTGCGTCCACCCGAGGTACTCGGTCTCGGGCGCGTCGCAGAACGAGCCGACGTTGCGGCGATCGCCCGCGACCTTGATCTGGTTGTCGCCGATCGAGATCGTGCCGTGGAACGACCACAGGGCGCCGCCGCGCACGAGCACGTCGCACGTGCTCACCACCTCGGTGCACCGCCAGGTCTCGGCGCCGCAGAACAGCACGCGATGCGTCGTCAGCACGGCGGGCACGCTCTGCACGCCATCGGGGGACACCGACGTGCGCAGCACCTCGCCGACGTCGACGCGGAACCCGCTGTGCTTCGCGACCGTCAGCGTCGAGGCGTCGAGCAGCTCGTACTCGCCGCGCGGCTCGTACAGCCCGGCGAGCTGCCACTGCTTGCCGCGCGGCACGTAGAGCGACAGGCCGGCGTCGAACGTGCTGCCGTCGCCGTTCCGCTGATCGAGGCGCACGAGCTTGGCTCCGGACAGCGTCCTCACGACGACCGGCTTGCCGAGCTTGCGCAGGCACTTCTCGATCCGTTGCCACGACGGCGCATGCGAGCACTGGCGCACGATCGCCGGCTCCATGATCACGATCTTCGCCCGCGCGACGGAGGCCGTCGAAGCGACGGCGACGAGCCACGCCACGAGCCACCTCATGGCCAGATTGTGAGACCAGACGAGCGCCGGATCGAGTGCTATCGTCCAGGCATGAAGCTCAAGGGCACGATCCAGCGCAGCGAGCTCGAAGGCGGAGCGTGGGTGCTGCACGCCGAGGGCGGCGACCAGTACCAGCTCGTCGGCAAGCTCGATGGCGTCAAGGACGGCATGCGCGCGGAGGTCGAGGGCAAGGTCGACAAGCAGGCGATGGGGATCGGCATGATGGGCGCGCACTTCGCGGTCACGAAGGTCACGGCGCTCTGATGGCGCTCGCGATCGTCGGCTACGACACGTCGACCGGCGAGCTGCGCGAGATCTACGACCGCATGCTCGCGCGGCCGCTGCCGCCGGCCTATCGCACGCCGCACGGCGGTCCGCCGGGGATCATCACGGCACACTCGCTGGATCCGCAGCTCGTGCCGCGCGTGTTCGGCACGTCGACGACGCTCAACGGCGCCGGCCCGCTCGAGTGGCAGGAGCGCGAGCTCGTCAACGCGCTCGTGTCGCGGCTCAACCAGTGCTTCTATTGAACGGCGTGTCACGCAGAGTTTCTGCGTGTCGCGCTCCAGGATGACGATCGCTGGTCGCGCGCGGTGATCGCCGATCCGCACGCGGTCGCGACCGACCACCCTCGCGCGCAGGCGCTCGTCGAGCTCGCGACGCTGGTCACCGAGCGACCGTGGTACCTGTCGCGCGCCCACCTGACGCGTGCGCGCGCCGCCGGGCTATCCGACGCCGACGTGCTCCACGCGGTCGCGCTCGCCGCGTACTTCGGTCACCTCAACCGCATCGCCGACGCGGTCGCGGTCCCGCTCGATTACACCGTCAAGCACGAGCCGCCGCGCGCCGATCCGTCGGTCGCCGCGCTCGCGCCGGCACCGACCGGGCTCGTCGGCCGGCCCGCGCTCGATCTCGGCTCCCGCGCACCGACCGCGAAGGCGCTCGGCGAGTGGAAGACGTTCATCTTCCAGCGCGACGCACCGCTGACGCGCCGCCAGCGCACGCTGATCGCGCGCCACGTCGCCGGCTGGCTCGGCGACGGCAGCATCTCGCCCGCCGCCGACCTCACGGCGAACCCGCTCGACGATGCGCTGCGCGCGCTGGCCCAGACCGTGACGCTCGCGCCGTGGCAGCTCACCGACGACAGCTACACGCCGCTGCGCCGCGCGGGCTTCGACGACGTCGCGCTGTTCGACGTGGTCGCGACCGCGAGCTCGGCCGGCGTGTTCTCGCGGATCGAGGTCGCGCTGGTCGCCCTCGGTTCGTAGCCGGAGGGTTCACCGCCAAGGCGGTCGTGTGCTCAGGGCGCGGCCGAGCCAGCGGGCTGATCGCCACCGGCGGGCTTGTTGGCGGGCGCCGCGGCACTGCCGGCGTTCTTGTCGACCGCCGGCGTCGGCGGCTTCGGCGTCGGCCGCGGCATCGGCCGGCGCACGGGCGCAGGTGCCGGTGCCTTCGCGGGCGCCTTCTCGGTCTTCTTCGGCTCGGCCGAGCCCGAGCCGCTCTCCGCGGCCGAGCCCATGTCGATCTCCTCTTCCTTCGGCGCCGACGTGTCGATGCCGGCGAACGTGACCTCGGTGCCCTCCGGCGCCGCGTCGTGCGGGCACGCGATCTTGGTGCCGTTGTCGACCGCGACGACCTTGCACGACAGCTTCTGCTCGCTGCCCCTCACGGCGAGCAGCACGCGCGCATCGGCGGTGACCGGCTGCGACGTCAACTTGAACGTCGTCACGAGCACCGGTGGCGGCGTCAGCTTCGCGACGACCTCATTCGCGGTGACCCTGGCGTTCGCCTTCGCGACCGCGGTGAGCTTGCCATCGCTCGGCGCCTTGACGACGAGCTTGGCGAGATCGGCGGTCTTCGCCGCGAGCTTGGTCTGCGCGGCCTCGAGCGCCTTCTTGTGCTCCTCGAGCTTCTTCTCGTCCGCGGTCACGCCCGGCTTGTTGCCGGCGGCCTCGGCGGCGTCGCGATCCTTCTCGACCTGCGCGATCTCGGCCTGACGCTTGTCGATGTCCTTGGTGAGGTTCGCGATCTCGGTCTCGATCGGCTTGTGACCGACGAGCGAGGCGATCACCGCGCCCGCCTTCAGCTCGCTGTCGTTCGCCGCGATCATGTCGAGCGTGCCGGGGCCCGGCGCCTTGAGCTCGTCGGGCGGCGGCTGCTCGCTCGCGAGCTTCTCGCTCTCGACCGGCGGCGTCGGCGGCGGTGCGGGTGGCGGCGGCGGCGGCTGTGGCTGCTGCATGCTCTGCTTGTCGGTGTCGTTCGACTTCTGGAGGATCAGCTTCCAGACCGCGAACGCACCGGCGCCGATCACGACGAGCACGAGCAGGATGAGCAGCAGCGGGTTGACACGCGGCGCCGGCGCGGGCGGCGCCTTTGCGGGCACGTGCTCGACCGGCGGCTTGGCCTTCGCCTCGACGCGCGGCTCGGGCCGCTTCTCGGGAGCCGGCTTCGGCGCCTCCGGCGCCGGCTTGGCCTCGGCCTTGGCCGGCGGCGTCTCCTTGTCGCTGACGACCGGCGCGACCGAGTCGAGCAGCTCCTGCGGCACCGACGGCGCGCGTATGACCTGCGACTGGCGCACGGCCTCCTTGACGTCGTCGGGACGCACCGCCATGTCGGCGCTGAGATCGACGGACATCTCGGGCGGACGGCCCGGGCTGCCGAGCGGGATCTCCTGCGTGCCGACCGTCTTCTCGGGCGGCGGCTTCACGGCGCCGGGCGCACCGAGCTCGAGGTCGGGCGCCTTCGGCAGGTCCGACGCGGCGGCCCGCATGCCGCCGGCGTGGCCGAGCTCGACGTCGTCGGCGGGCGGCGACTTCGCGGCCGCGCCGCTCGCGTGGATGACGCCCTTGCCGAGGTAGTCGTCGGCCTCGCCCATCGCGGTCGGCTGATCCCAGCGGTTGGCCGGCGGCTTGAGCGCGCTCGGCGTCACCGTGCGCGGCGCCTCGACCGGCTGTGCGGCGGCGCGCGCCGCCGCGGCGGTGTCGAGGAACCCCAGCTCGCCGAGCGTGGCCATCACGCTGCGGACCTCGTTGGGGTTCGTGTGCAGCCCGAGATCTTCCTGTGCCCAGCGCACGATCCCCGCGACGTCACGCTCGCCGTCCATCGCGCACGCCAGCGAGTACTCGACCTCGTAGAACCGGAACACGCTGCCGCTGTCCGGGTCCGCGACGTCGATGAATCGCTTGCCGCCGTCTTCGATCAGCTCGGCGACGAGGTCCTGCCGGAACCGGGGACGATCCCCGCCCTTTTGTGTGTCGACCATTATCCGCCTTTTCGCAGCTCGGTGAGCACCAGCTTCGCGACTGCCTTCAGCGTATCGAACACGCCGACGCCCTTCGGTGCGACCGCCTCGAAGCTCGGAACCTTCGTCGGGTTCAACGCTTCTTCGAGCTCGGGCAGCGGGATCGCGTTGGGCAGATCGCGCTTGTTGTACTGGACGAC
>JBLMXA010000661.1:0-5248 GCA_050257515.1 Acidobacteriota bacterium
CGGGCGTGGCGGTGGGCGTCGGCTCGGACTTCTCGCGCTTGACGCGCACCGGCGCGGCCTCGGCGTGCCCGTTGCCGTTGCCGTTGCCGCTCGCGTGGCCGTTGCCGTTGCCGTTGCCGCCGGCGGGCAGCTTGGTGACCCGCTTGGCCTTGTCCTTCTCGGCCAGCGTCTTCTGCTGCGCCTCGCGCTCGCGCTCGAGCTCCTTCTCCTCGCGCCGCTTCTCGCGCAGCCGGCGCAGCCCGCCGGTCATGATCTCGGCGATCAGCTGGTCGTACTCCATGCCGCTCGCCTTCGCGATCAGCACGAGGTCGGAGTAGTCCGGCGTCAGCCCCGGCAGCGGGTTGACCTCGAGCACGTAGATCCGGCCGTCGGCGGCCATCCGCAGGTCGACGCGCGCGACGTCGCGACAGTCGAGCGCCCAGAACGTGGCGCGCGCGATCTTCTCCATCGCCTTCTGCTCGGCCTCGGTCAGCTTCGCGGGGCACTCGTAGTAGACGTGCTTCTCCCACTCCTGCTTGACGGTGTAGTCGTAGACCGGGCGCGGGTCTTCCTTCTTCTTGAAGCAGATCTCCATCGGCGGCAGCACGCGCGGCCGCTTGTCGCCGAGCAGGCCGACCGTGAACTCGCGGCCCGCGATGTACTCCTCGACGAGCGCGGGCTGGCGGTAGCGCTCGACGATCGTCTTGACCGCGGCGCGCAGCTCCTCTTCGGTATCGACCACGTTCGTCGCGTTGACGCCCTTGCTCGAGCCCTCGGCGTTCGGCTTGACGATCAGCGGGAACTTCATGTCGCTGTCGAGCCGCTCGCGCGCGCTCTCCATCAGCTGGAACTTCGGCGTCAGGATGTCGTGCTGCAGCAGCACCTTCTTCGCGAGCGCCTTGTCGAGCGCGATCGCGAGCGTCGCCGAGTCGCTGCCGGTGTACGGGATGCCGAGCAGCTCGCACAGCGCCGGCACCTGCGCCTCGCGGTTTCTGCCCTCGACGCCCTCGGCGATGTTGAAGATCAGGTCGACATCGGCCTCGGCGAGCACGCGCGGCAGATCGGGCGTCGCCTCGAGGTGGACGACGATGTGGCCCTGCCTCGCGAGCGCGTTCGCGATCGCGATGATCGTCTCCGGCGGATCCCACTCCGCCTCGTCATCGCCATCGGGCGAGCGCTTGACGTTGTACGTGAAGCCGATGCGGATCGGCTGCACCTTGCGCCCGGTCTTCACCGGGGTCGCCGTCAGCCCGGCGCGCACCGCGGCGGCGTTGACGATCGCGGCGATCGACGCCTGGTACGTGAGGCCGACCTGCGCGGTCGCCGCGAACATCGAGCTGTTCGTCGCGAGCGCGGGCAGCGCGTTGACCTCGAGCAGGAAGATCCGGCCCTCGGCGGTGATCCGGAAGTCCATGCGGGCGAGATCGCGCAGCCCGATCGTGCGGATCGCCTCGTGCGCGATCTGGCGCAGCCGCGCCGCGACGTCGCGCGGCAGGTTCGCCGGGCAGCGGTACTGCACCTTGCCGGGCTCGACGTTCTTGAGCCGGTAGTCGTAGATGCGGAACGCCGCCTCCGGCGGCTCGTAGAGCACCTCGACCGGCGTCAGCAGGCCATCGTCGTGGCCGACCCCGTCGAGGAAGCCGACCGCGACGTCCATGCCCTCGATGTACTCCTCGACGAGCACGCCGTCGGGGTACGCGCGCAGCGCGATCTTGAGCGCGCTCGCCAGATCCTTCGGCTCCTTGATCACCGAGCTGCCGAGCGTGCCGTTGTAGATGCCCTTGCTCGAGCCCTCGTGGTTCGGCTTGACGATCACCGGGAACGCGAGCCCCGAGCCGCGCTCGACGATCTGCTCGAAGTTGCGCACGGTGACGAGCACGCCGCGCGCGGTGTCGATGCCGGCGCGCTGGAGCATCAGCTTGGTCAGCCACTTGTCGAGCGTGATCGCGTTCGTGTACGCGTCCGAGCCCGTGAACGGGATGCCGAGCTCCTCGAACATCGCCGGATAGAACGCCTCGCGCAGGCGGCCGCGATCACCCTCGGCGGTGTTGAACACGAGGTCGGGATCGATCTGCTCGAGGCGCTCGAGCAGGTTCGACGCCGGCCCCGACACCTCGACCTTCTCGATCTCGTGACCGGCGGCCTCGAGCGCCGCCGCGATCGCGTTCACCGTCTCGGGGCTGTCGTACTCGGCTTCCCTTTCGGTCTCGCGAACGTCGGAAAGCCGCAGGTTGTAGGTGAACGCGATCTTCATGATCGAAGTAACCCTTAGCAAAGCGGTGTGACACTCGAACAGTCAAGGGAAACCGCGAGCTACCGCGAGCACACCGAACGCGTCTCTGATACGTCATAACTGGGTATGCGGTTCCTCTGTCTCGCGCTGATCGCCGCGTGTGCCGGAGCGCCCGTGCACCCGACGCTGCCGAGCGCGCCCGCACAGGCGCCGGCCCGAGATCTCGCCGCCGCGAGGCAGACCGCCCCACACCGCGACACCCCGGTCGGCGAGCGAGATCCCCGGGTGGTCGATCTCGACATCATCCGCATCACCGCGCACGAGACCGCGCCGGGACAGGTCGAGATGGAGCACGTCGCGGTCGCCGACCTGTTCGAGCAGGCGACGAAGGCGGCCAAGTCGGGCGCGACCGACCAGGCGCTCGCGATCTACCGGCGCATCGTCGACGAGTTCCCCGAGTCGAAGTACGCGCCGACCTCGCTGTTCGACATCGCCGCGATCTACGACGGCCGCGGCGACGTGACGACGACGATCGCGACCCTGCGCGACCTCGTGAAGTCCTACCCGCAGGCGCGGGAGTCGATCGACGGCCACCTCTACATCGCCGCGCTGCAGGCCGATCACGAGCAGTACGGCGAGGCGATCGCGACGCTCAACGAGGCGCTCGCGCGGCCGAACCTGACCTACGCCGACCGCATCGAGGCCCACGCGCGCCAGGGCTACTGCCTGCTCGAGCTCAAGCGCTACCCCGATGCCGACGCCGCGCTGTCCGCCGCGATCGCCGACTGGCACAACGTGTCGCGGCTCGACGACCCGTACTACATCGCGATGGCCTTCTACTACCGCGGCGAGGTGGCGCACCGGCAGTTCCTCGAGGCGCCGGTCCGGCTGCCCGACGACCAGGAGATCGCGGATCTCGAGCACAAGCGCGTGCTCGCGGTGCAGGCCTACGATCGCTGGAAGGAGGCGCTCGGCTTCAAGCACGCCTACTGGGCGACCGCATCCGGCTACCAGATGTCGCAGATCTTCGTCGAGCTATGGGAGGCGACGGTCAAGGCGCCGTACCCGGCGCGCATCGACGCGCAGACCCGGCCGCAGTACGTCGTCGAGGTCCACCAGCGCGTGCGCGAGCACCTCGAGAAGGCGCTCGAGGGCCATCGCATGAACGTCGAGCTCGCGAAGGCGTACGGCGTGGACACCCAGTGGAGCCGGGCGAGCGCGCAGCGCGCGGCACAGGTGATGGAGCTGCTCGCGAAGGACTCCGCCGGCCAGTACGTCACGCCCGACAGCTCCGAGCCGGTCGCGGCGGTGCGCTAGCCGCGACATCGCTGTCAGGATCGGTCGCGCCCGCCGCGAGCCGCGCCGGCTAACTGTGCGCAACCCCAGGTGGGCAGCTGGTGCGCCCCTTGCCACACGCCGTCGCGTGCGCGCGCTCCTCCTGTTGTCGGTCGTGGCCGCCTGTTCGCGGTACGCGCAGCATCGCGCCGCGCTCGTACCGCACGCCGCGGCGCTGCCGTGGAACGGGCAGCCGCTGGCGACCACCGGCGAGCTCGACGTCGGCGCGAGCAACCTCGCCGATCACGTGGCACCTCGCGCCGGCAACCCCGACGATGGCGACTCCGTGCCGAGCACCCAGCTGCGTGGCGAGCTCGCGATGCGCGCGAGGGACAACTGGCGGTTCGCCGCCGTTCACGAGCGCGGGCTGGTCGGCACCGAGACCCAGCTGACCTCGAGCCAGCCACCGCTGCTCGGCCACGACGTCACCGGCTACGGCGGCGAGCTCGCGTACTCGATCGCGACCGCCGCTCCCGAGTGGCGGATCGGGGTCGCGGCCGAGCTCTTGATCTGGAGCGTGCCCTGGGTCGAGTACACGACCTGCGTCGCCGCCTGCGGCACCCAGGTCTACACGAGCACCAGGACGGGCAGCGATCTGGTGCCGACGTTCGCGCTCGCGTTCGTGCCGAGCTACCACGCGGGGCGGTGGACGCTGTTCGGCGGCCTGACGCTGCGCAATCACCCGACGGCCCCGGCGACGTCGCTCGGCACGGGTCCGAACACCGATGACATCGTGAACGCCGGGCCGCTGAACGTGATCGTCCACGCCGGCGCCGAGGTCGCGCTCGGCGGTGTGCGCGCGAGCGTGGTCGTGGACCAGGACACCACGACCGACCCGGTCCGCTACGGCCCCGGGATCGGCGTCATGGTCGCGATCCCGCTGGGCAGCGAGCCTCGGCCGGCGTCGGAACCGGCGTCGGGGCCGCCCGGGCTGGCCGCGCCGCGGTGATCTGCACCCATATATAATGATGCGCGTTTGACGGCACCCGCTTGACGAGGCGCAAGGTCCCGTTTATACGTCTCTGCCTTCCTCTGCTGGCGTAGCTCAACCGGTAGAGCACCTGACTTGTAATCAGGAGGTCGCGGGTTCAAGTCCCACCGCCAGCTCAGCAGAGACAAACGAATACGATCCGGAGGGATGCCCGAGCGGCCAAAGGGAGCAGACTGTAAATCTGCCGGCTCAACGCCTACGGTGGTTCGAATCCACCTCCCTCCACGCATCAGATCACGGACGAGGTGATATTACGCGGGCGTAGCTCAGTTGGTAGAGCTCCAGCCTTCCAAGCTGGTTGTCGAGGGTTCGAGTCCCTTCGCCCGCTCGCAGATCTCAGTCGAAACTTCCGCCCTCTTAGCACAGTGGTAGTGCACTTCCTTGGTAAGGAAGGGGTCCCGAGTTCAATTCTCGGAGAGGGCTCGCGCGAACGCAGCAAACCCAGGACCAGGACATGTCGAAGGAAAAGTTCATCCGCAACAAGCCCCACGTCAACATCGGAACGATCGGCCACGTCGATCACGGCAAGACGACGCTGACTGCCGCGATCACGAAGGTGCAGTCGACGAAGGGCCTGGCGAAGTTCACGGCGTTCGATCAGATCGACAAGGCGCCGGAGGAGAAGGCACGCGGCATCACGATCTCGACGGCGCACGTCGAGTACGAGAGCGACAAGCGGCACTACGCCCACGTCGATTGCCCGGGCCACG
>JBLMXA010000662.1:0-4769 GCA_050257515.1 Acidobacteriota bacterium
GATCCCGGCCTGGGCGAGCCGGTCGAGCTGGCGCAGCAGGAACGACCGCCCGGCGACCTCGACGAGCACCTTCGGCCGGTCCGCTGTCAGCGGCGCGAGTCGCGACCCTACACCCGCTGCAAGGATGACGGCCTTCAAGATCGCCGGCACGATATTCGATCCCCGTTAGCTTGTCACCACCCGGCGATCCGCGAGACACCTCGACCAGCCGCAGATGTCAAACAGCTGCCACAAAGGCGGTGGAGATCTGACGCCGGGCTCTGCAAATCGCGGAGATCTCGATCGGCTCGCGCATTGCAGCGGTTCGATCGATCTCATGACGGTCACGCACGCAGTCGTTCTCGCCACGCGCCCGGCGCTCGAGGCGGGAAATCAGCTGTCGGCGAAGGCCGTCGCGAGCGTGCGCGCCGCGCTCGAGGCGCTCGCCGCGCTCGGCATCCGCCAGGTCGCGGTCGTCGACGGCCGCCACGCCGAGATGCTCAAGAACCGGCTCGCGCTGTACGAGCTTCCGCAGCTCGACGTCCGCGTGCTCGGGAGCGCCAGCCGCGTCGCCGCGAAGAACCAGAGCGGCTCGGCGCTGCTCGCCGCGCGCAAGTGGGTCGAGGACGGCGGCAAGTGCGTCGTGCTGCGCGCCGATCGCCCGCTCGACGTCCAGGCGCTCGCCCAGCTCGTCGAGCTCGCCGGCCAGCGTCCCGACCTCGACGCCGCGCTCGTGATCGCGAACGGCCCGCGCGACGGCGACGACGCGCGCGTCAAGCTCGCGCCCGGCGAGCCGTCGATCGTGCGCGATCTCGGCGAGGATCTCGTCGACGCCGACGGCGTGTTCACCGGCCACGCGCTGGTCGGCCGCGCGATCGTCGACGCGCTCGTGCAGCTGCCGAACCCCAAGCTCGAGCACGGCCTGCTCGAGCTCGTCCAGCGCGGCCGCGTCGCCGCGGTGCCCGCGAGCTCGTGGCAGTGGGCCGCGCACCGACCGATCGACGTCGAGCACACGGTCACCGCGCTGCTCGACGCGAAGGATCACGCGCACTACATGCTGCTCAACCCGGGCCCGGTCAACACGACCGCGACGGTCAAGAGCGCGCTCGTCCACCACGACGTCTGCCATCGCGACTCGACGTTCTCCGAGCTGCTCGTGTCGCTGACCGACAAGCTGCGCCGCATCTTCCGCGGCACGCCGCACCACACGGTGCTCGCGATCACCGGCAGCGGCACCGCGGCGATGGAGGCCGCGCTGACGTCGACGGTGCCGCCGGACCGGAAGCTGCTCGTCATCGACAACGGCGCGTTCGGCGAGCGCATGGTCGAGGTCGCGGGCGTGCACGCGATGGACCTCGTCCACCTGCGCTACGCGTGGGGGCAGCCGGTCGATGCCGGCGACGTCGAGCGCGCGCTCGAGGCGAACCCCGACATCGCGGTCGTCGCGATGGTCCACCACGAGACCAGTGTCGGCCTGCTCAACCCGGTGCGCGCGATCGGCGAGGCGTGCCGCCGCCACGACGTGCTGCTCGTCGTCGACGCGGTCAGCTCGCTCGGCGCCGAGGACCTCGACGTCGTCCGCGACCACGTCGACATCTGCTACTCGAGCGCGAACAAGTGCCTGCACGCGGTGTGCGGCGCGTCGTTCATGTGCGTGTCGCCGCGCGTGTGGCCGCGCATCGAGTCGTTGCCGCCGCGCTCGTACTACCTCGATCTCCGGCGCTATCGCCGCTACATGGACGAGCTCGCGCAGACGCCGTTCACGCCGGCGGTGTCGGTGTACTTCGCGCTCGAGGCGGCGTGCGCCGAGTTCCTGCGCGACGGCCATGCCGCGCGGTTCGCGATGTACCGCGACCGCAATCGCCGCGTGCGCGACGGGCTCGCCGCGCTCGGCATGCCGTCGTTCACGAGCACCGGCATGGAGTCGAGCTCGATCGTGACCGCGAAGCTGCCCGAGGGCGTCGCGTTCGACGCGCTCTACGAGCTGATCAAGGAGCGCGGCATCATCATCTACGGCTGCAAGGGCATCCTCGCCGACCGCTACGTGCAGATCGCGAACATGGGCGATCTCGGCGACGACGACATCACCCGGTTCCTCGAGGTGATGGCCGAGGAGCTCGCGCGGCTGCGTCCCGGTGCGCCGCTCGTCAAGCGGCGCGAGCAGCGCCGGCGGGCAGGGTAGGCATGGACCGCGAGCGACTGAGGCGCATCCGCAACTGGCAGAGCACGGAGTTCTACGCCCGGCTCGTCATGCGGCCGCTGTCGATCCTGGTCATGCTGGTCGTCGCCGACTGGGAGTGGCTGACGCCGAACCTCGTGACGACGCTCGCGAACGTCGCCAAGATCACCGGCGCGGTGCTGATCGTGATCGATCATCACGAGCACGTGCTCGCGGCGGCGCTGCTGCTGCAGCTGGGCCTGCTGCTCGATCACCTCGACGGCACGATCGCGCGCTACCGCCGCTGCGGCACCGCGTTCGGCGCGTTCTACGACAAGGTCAGCGATGCGGTGACCTGGCTCGCGATCACCGGTGCGATCGGCTGGGCCGCGTACCGCGATCACGGCGACGTGCTGATGCCGATCGCGGCGCTCGGGTCCGCGTACGCGCTGCTCGTGCTCGGCTACATGAAGTGGCTCGTCGCCGCGGCCTCGGCGGTCGCGCAGCGCCGCGCACCCGCGGCCGCGGTCGCTCACGAGCCGCCCGACCGCACGCCGCGGCAGTGGGCTGCATGGTTTGCGTCTTCGCTGGCGCGCGCGTTCCTGTTCGAGGAGGTCGATCTGTTCTTCTGGATCGGCCTCGGGCTTGTTCTGAACCGGCTCGACCTGCTGGTCTGGCTGCTGGCGGTTTCGCAGCTCGTCCAGCTCGTGATCATGTTATCCAAGCGTGCGCTGCAGGCCCGGGCACTCGATGCACGGCCTCACCAGCTCGCCGCATGACCTCCACACATCGTTTCCATTTCTTTCGCGCGGGCGGCGTGGACCAGGTCAGCTTGCGCGACGGCGCCGACCTGCTCGCGCTGACCGAGCTCGATCAGAAGCTGTGGGTCGCGCTGGCGATGCCGACGAAGGGCATCGACATCGATTCCGAGACGCTGCGGCTGCTCGACGACGACGGCGACGGTCGCATCCGCGTCCACGACGTCCTCGCGGCGATCACGTGGGCGAAGGGCACGTTCGCGCAGCCGGGCGACCTGCTCGAGAGCGCCGACGAGGTCGCGCTGGCGGCGATCACCGACGCGAAGATCGTCGCCGCGGCCAGGCGCATGCTCGCCGACCTCGGCAAGAAGGACGGCAAGGCGATCACGGTCGCCGACACCATCGCGATCACGAAGGCGTTCACCGAGACCGTGCTCAACGGCGACGGCATCGTGATCGCCGAGTCGGCGGCCGACGCCGAGCTGCGCAAGACGATCGAGGACGCGATCACGTGCGTCGGCAGCGTCACCGATCGCAGCGGCAAGCCGGGCATCGATCAGCCGCGCGCCGACCAGTTCTTCGCCGAGGTCGACAAGCGCGCCGCGTGGCTCGCCCGGCGCGCCGCCGCGCTCGCACCGCTCGGCGATCGCACACCCGCCGCCCACGCCGCGTTCGCCGCGGTGCGCGGCAAGCTCGAGGATTACTTCACGCGCTGCAAGGTCGCCGCGTTCGAGCCGCGCGCGGCCACCGCGCTCGCCGGTCAGGAACCCGCGCTCGTCGCGCTCGGCGCCAAGGAGCTCGCCGAGGCCGACGCGCAACTCGCGCAGCTGCCGCTCGCCGCGATCGATCCGGCGGCGAAGCTGCCGCTCGCCGGCGCGGTCAACCCGGCGTGGTCCGTGCGCCTGCAGACGTTCGTCGACGAGACGGTCAGGCCGGTCCTCGGCACGCGCAAGCAGCTCGTCCCCGGCGATGTCGACGAGCTCGTGCAGCGGCTCGCGCCGTACCAGGCGTGGCTCGACGACAAGCCGGTGACCAAGGTCGACGCGCTCGCCGAGGACTGGATCGCGAAGCTGTCGGGCCCGGCGCTGCGCGAGCAGCTGAAGCAGCTGGTCGCCGCGGATAGCGCGCTCGCCGACGAGTACGCGCAGATCAGCGCGGTCACCAAGACGGTGCGCATGCAGCGCGACTTCGGCCGCATCGTGCGCAACTTCGTCAACTTCTCCGATTTCTACTCGCGCCAGGACGGCGTGTTCCAGGCCGGCACGCTGTACCTCGACGCGCGCGCGCTCCACCTGTGCATCCCGGTCGCCGACGCGGCCAAGCACGGGGCGCTCGCGACGGCGTCGGACACGTGTCTCGTCTACTGCGAGATCACCAAGGGCGGCGAGACGAAGCAGATCGCGGCGGCGCTCACGAACGGCGACGTCGACAACGTGTTCGTCGGCCGCAACGGCGTGTTCTACGACCGCGACGGCAAGGACTGGGACGCGACGGTCACCAAGGTGATCAACAACCCGATCTCGATCCGCGCCGCGTTCTGGTCGCCGTACAAGAAGCTCGTCAAGACGATCGAGGACACCGTCGCCAAGCGCGCGCAGGCGGCGGAGGCCAAGTCGACGGCGGTGATGGAATCGACCGGCGCGACGGTCGGTACGGCCGACCAGAAGGCGCTCGCCGAGGCCTCGTTGCCCGACGACGACAAGGTCGTGACGCAGAAGGCGAAGATCGATCTCGGCACGGTCGCCGCGATCGGCGTCGCGATCGGCGGCATCGGCACGCTCGTCGGCGCGCTGCTCGCGAACCTGTTCGGGCTCGGCAGGTGGCTGCCGCTCGGCATCGTCGCGCTGCTGCTGATGATCTCGGGCCCGTCGATG
>JBLMXA010000663.1:0-10405 GCA_050257515.1 Acidobacteriota bacterium
CATCGTCGCGCCCTCGAAGTACGTCGGCGATCCGGCGGGATTGCGCGTGAGCCGCTCGCCCGCCGGCAGCCGCGCCTGCGCCTGGTAGTACGCGACGAGCGAGCCGCCGCCGCAGTTGCCGAGCAGCACGACCTTGTCGCAACCGCGCTTCTCGCGCAGGTAGCGCACGCACGCGGCGACGTCGAGCACGACCTCCTCGTACTCGTGCAGGGTGTCGTTGCCGGCGTGGCGCGCGGTCGCCGCGAGCACGCCGAAGCCGGCGGCGACGAGCCGCGGGATCGAGTAATGATGCGCGAAGTCGACGCGGGGATGGATCACGACCACGCCGACCTTCGGCTTGCCGCGGTGCCACCACAGCGCGCGCAGCTGCCGCATGTCGTGCGCGCGCAGCACGAGCGACTCGACCTCGGTGTTCTCCGGAGCCCGCCGGAACCAGAACGGCATCCCGGTCCAGTAGGTCTTGCTGACGAGCGTCACGCGAAAAGGCTACACCGAGCGAGTACCATATGGTTCGTGGCGGAACGGTTCGGCCCTTATCTCGTCCACGACGAGCTGGGCACGGGAGGGATGGCGTCGGTCCACGTCGCCGAGGCCGCGGACGGCACGCGCGTCGCGCTCAAGCGGTTGCTCCCGCACCGGGCGAGCGAGCCCGACACCGTGCGCGCGTTCCTCGACGAGGCGCGCCTCGTCGTCCACCTGAAGCACCCGAACATCGCGGAGACGTACGACAGCGGCAAGGTCGACGGCGCCTACTTCATCGCGATGGAGTACGTGCCCGGCCACACGCTGGCGCAGCTGATCAACCGGTGCGCCGCGACGATCGGCGTGATCCCGTTCCCGATCACGGTCAACATCCTGATCCAGCTGTGCGATGCGCTCGACTACGCGCACAAGCTGACCGACGAGCAGGGCAAGCCTCTGCACATCATCCATCGCGACGTGTCGCCGGCGAACGTGATCCTGTCGAGCACGGGGATCGTCAAGCTGATCGATTTCGGGATCGCGAAGGCCGCGAGCTCGACGGTGCAGAGCCAGGCCGGCGTCGTGAAGGGCAAGTTCCGCTACATGGCGCCCGAGTACCTGAAGGGCAAGCTCGACTCGCGCGTCGATCTGTGGGCGCTCGGCGCGGTCGCGTACGAGCTGCTGACCGGCAAGCAACTGTTCCACGGCAACGACGACTTCGAGACCATGTTCAACGTCCGCTACGCCGAGTTCGAGCCGCCGTCGAAGTCGAACCCGGACGTGCCGCACGACTTCGACGTGATCGTGATGACCGCGCTGCAGCGCGAGCCAGATCACCGCTGGCAATCGGGCGCCGCGATGCGCACCGCGCTCGCGAACGCCTCGGCCGAGCTGCAGACCACGGTGACGAACGCCCAGCTCATCGAGTGGGTCGACTGGACGTTCAGCGACGCGCCGCCGCAACCGCACAGCGAGCTGTCGCAGCTGATCACGATCCTCGCGCAGCCCACGCGCACGCGCCAGCTCTCCGTGGCGGACCTCGAGGTCTCGATCACGGCGCTCGCGCCGCCGGAGGTCAAGCCTGCCGAGCCCGCTCCCGAGCGGCCGGCCGCCAAGCCGACGCCGCCCCGGGCACAACCGATTCTTCGGCCGATGGCGCCCGTCGAGCGCGGGCGGGGCTGGCTCCGCGCCTGCCTGGTGCTGGTGCTGCTCGCCGCGGCCGCGTTCGGCACCTGGTACTACGGCTATCTCCCCGCGGAGATCACCGACGCGCTCGGCCTCGCGCGGCACGGCTGACGCGCTTGCGCGGCGCCTGCTTCGCGGCGGCGATGCGATGCGCGTCGCGGATCGCCGCGCGCACGTCCTTCGCGCGCGCCTGCGCGAGCGCGATGAGGATTGCCGGGTAGCCCTGGAAGTGCGAGATCGTGAAGAACCCCGGCAGCCCCATCGCGAGCAGCGCCTCCTTCGCGTCGAGGTTCTCGACCATCACCGCGAGGATCTCGCCCGCGGGCGGCGTCTCGTCGCCGAACCGCTTCAGGTCGGCCTTGCTGAACGCGCGCTGCCACGCGAAGCCATGGTCGCCGACGAACCACGTGCGATGTCGGTGGCGCGCGCCGGCCGTGACGCCGGGCAGCGCGCTCGCGAAGGTCTCGACGTCATCGAACGTCATCGTGCGCGCGACGATACAATGGCGCCGTGGCGTGGACCTGCCCCGACTGCGGCCGATCGTTCGGCCGCAAGCACCAGAGCCACGAGTGCGCGCCGAGCGGATCGGTCGACGACTACTTCGCGAACCGGCCGGCGGCCCTGCGCAAGATCTACGACGCGATCGAGAGGTTCGTGCTGCGGCTCGGCGACGTGCACGTCGATCCCGTGATCAAGTGCATCATGTTCAAGCGCGCGCGCACGTTCGCGGAGGTTCGCGCGAAGCGCGACCGGCTGACGCTGATCTTCCTGCTGTCGCGCGAGCTGGCCGACGACCGCATCGCCAGGCGGCTGCGCGTGTCCGCACACCGCGCCGCGCACTTCGTCGACCTCGCGGCGGTCCGCGACGTCGATCGCGAGGTCAAGGACTGGCTCGCCGAGGCCTACGCCTGCTCGCCGGTGTGACGCGGCGCGAAGCCCGCGCTCGTGCGGCCGAGCTCGCCGCCGAACGCCTCGACGAGGAAGTGGCGGATGTCGCGGCCGGTGGTCGGCGGCGGGATGCGATCGGGATGCTCGCGCGCGAACCGCTCGAGCGGCTCGATGTGATCGAGACCGGCGAACAGATCGCGGACGAGCGCGACGCGATACTCGCGCTCGTCGTCGATCGGGGCGCCCGCGATCGCGGTCACCGTCGTGCCCTCGACGGCGATCCCGTCGTCGACCTGCAGGAACCCGCCGTGCTCCTGGGGCGCGCGGGCGCGCGAGGCGGCGATCGCGTCGCGCACGACGCCGCCGGGGAGCGGCGCGACGACGAGCTCGTTGCGGAACGGCATCTCGGTGCGCAGGTCGGCGTAGGTGAGGCGCGTGCGGTACTCGCGCGCGCCGCGGATCCCGCCGCCGTTGAGCACGCAGGCGTCGGCGCGCAGCGCGTCGCGCAGCCGCGAGCACACGAGCGTGCCGAACGTCGTCTGCTGCGAGCGCGCGCCGATCGACGACAGCGTGGCGCCCGGCGCGAGCGCGACGATCGTCGTGTCGGCGATCGCGCCGAGCTTTGCCATGTGCGCGTCGACGCGCGCGCGCAGCGCGGCGTCCTCGGGATAGCCGGCGACCGGCTCGCGCCGCGCGGTCACCGCGGGGATGCCGCCGCCATTCCACACGAGCTCGCTGATGCACGCGGCGGCCGCGTCCATCCCCGACTTCACGATCTGCGAGCGGCTGGCCTGCTCGAGGAACGGTACGTGCTCGTGGCCGCCGACGATCAGCGGCAGCGGGATCCCCGCCGCCGCCGCCTGCTCCGCGAGCCGCCGGTCGTCGGGGAGCGGCTGGTGCGTGAGCGCGACGATGCAGTCGCAGTGCTCGTCGCGCAGCAGCCGCGCAGCCTCGGCGAGCGCCGCCGGTACCGGCGGCTCGATCGGCGCGCCGCCGAACGCTTCGCCGTGCGTGACGAACGCATCGTTCATCACGACGCCGACGAGGCCGACGCGCACGCGCGCCTCGCCGCGTGCGACCTCGACGACCGCGCGGCGCGGCATCACCGGATCGAACGGCACGTTCGTGCTGAGCCAGGCGGCGCGCAGCTCGTGAACGCGCGCGTGCAGCTCCGCGGCCGGGATGTCGTTCTCGTGGTTGCCGAGGCACGCGTGCGTGATGCCGATCTCGTGCAGGCAGTCGACCATGCCGCGCCCGGCGTCGAGCGCCGACAGCAGCGTCGGCGCGACGAAGTCCCCCGCGATCACGACGAGCACTGCATCCGCGGGATCGGTCGCGACGCGGTGCGCGACGAGGTTCTTCAGCCGCGGCAGGTTCTCCAGCGAGTAGACGTCGTTGACCGAGATCACGCGGAGGCGGAGCACCTGCATGGAAGGCTCGACGATGTGCTCGTCCTGCTACTGCAGGGTGATGAATCCCACGGTGACATCGCCTGCGATCGCAGCGGCGCTGTTCGCATACGTGCTGTCTATCGTGTTGATGCGAATGCGACCAAGGCCACCGCCACCACTACCGCCGCCGTAGTGCGTCGTCCCGGTGGCACAGCCAGCAGCCGCGCCCGCTGTCGCCGCCACTGCGATCGTTGCACCGTCGCCACCCATTCCGCAGATTGGCTCTCCAGCTGAACAGGTTCCGCCGAGCGGAGCCGTTGCGTCATCTGCAGGATTTGGCGCGGATGTCGTCAACGAGCCACCCCCCCCGCCGCGAGCCAGGAGCTTGGACGTAGTCAGCAGCGTGACCTGCGGCGCCTCGAGCAGCATGCCTCCACCAGCACCGCCGCCCGAACCTCCCACGCTCGAGCCATCCACGATGATGAGCCCTGAAACATTCACGTTGGATCGACTCGTGAGCTGAATCGCTCCACCACCGTGGCCCCATGCAACTTGGGCCGGGCCCGGACAACCACCGCGCAGGGGAATGAGCTCGGGCCCGCCCGCGATGCTCCCCCCGCCACCTCCCTTTGCGCTGATGCCTGAGTCGCCACCGCCGCCGCCAATCGTTGCGTTGCCACCGCCTCCGGACCCGCCAGCACAAGCCCCGACGACCAGGCCAGCTTTGGCGTTGCACGCGGTGTCCTGAACGGCGCCCGTCTTGACTACGACTCTTCCTGCGACATCGATGTCCTCAGTCGCCAGGAAAGCTATCGCCCGGCCAACGCCTCCACTTCCACTCTGTTGGGCGGTCGTGCTCTGAATGATCACGTCGCCGAGCGTCAGGTGCTTTGCAACGATGACCCGAATCGGCGCACCACCGGGAGGAGCTGGTACGTCGAAAGACGGCAACACGATCGTATTCGTGCCGTCATCGAACGTGCTGCCATCGAGCTCGAGAGTACCGCTCGCCAGATCCAGATCCTGCGGGGTCGCCATCCCGTAGTAGATCCCGAGACCGTTCGAAGGAACGATCTCCTTACAATGGGTCGCGTCGGCACTGCAACCCTGCGCACAGGTCACCGTCGTGAGGCGTCCCATGGCATCGCAACTCGTTGCGATGTTGTTCGAGCACGACTGCGTGTTCGGCGTGCATGTCACGCAGCCGAGATTCGGATCGCACCCATTCTGGCAGGCCTGCTGATCGTACGTTTCGCCGGTCGCGCTACACACGAGCGCGGTGTTCGCATCGGCACAGGATCCGAAGGAGCCCGGCGTACAACTCACAGCGATGCATGTGCCCGGTTCGCCGCCGATCGAGCCATCGACGTCGCAAAACGGATACGCCGGATCGATGCACGTGTTGTTACTCGTACACTTCGCAGCCGGGTTCGACTTGCTACACGCGAACGCAGATGCAGCGAGACCAGCACTCAGAAGCCACGCCCTCATGTGGCGATGATAACGGTGATTCGTCATGCCGTTCTTATCGAACACGCATTGCGCTGGTTGCGTGGACGTCTAAGCACCTGTCTTCTCAGGCGTTGTGCCGCCGTCACTCGAAGAGGTCGCGCGAAGCTCGTCACACTTCTTTCGCCCTGGTGGCTCGCATCCGATCACGATCGTGTGGAGCTGCAAGGATCTCGCATTTTCTTGGGTCCGCAAGTGGCCACTCCAGTAGCCAGCGTCGTCGGCGTCACGGCTCGATCAACATCGAGCAAATTCCTCTTCACATTTCCTGCGCCGCCGTGTGAGCTTCGCCGCTCCATCGAGGACAACAATGAACAAGCTCGTTACCCTTTCTCTGTTTGCTGGTCTCGTTGCAGTTGGCTGCAGCGAAGACCTCCACACCACTCCCACCGCGAACGGCGTGTTCCCGGAGTCGGGTTTCACCGGACGTCAGATGACGATCGAGATCTCCGGTGACGCGACGACGTGGTCCGGCACGCCGACGGTCAGCCTCGGCGACGGCGTCACCGTCGGCACCGTGTCGCTCGCGAGCCCGACCGATCTGTTCGCCGACATCACGATCGCGGACAGCGCCGCCATCGGCAAGCGCGACGTCACCGTCATGAGCGGCGGCAAGTCGTACACGCTGACGCAGGCGTTCGAGCTGCAGTCGCCGGTGTCGGTGACGACGACAGGTTCGGTCGCGCAGGGCTCGGTCGCGGGCTACACGATCCGCCAGCTCGACTTCGGCGCGCCGTTCGACTCGACGTGCGGCTTCTCGTTCTTCGGGTTCTGCCTTCTGTACACGAACATGTCGGTCGCGGCTCCCGCGGGCGTGACCGCAACCGTCGACAGCGTCGCCGACTACGTCGTGCAGGGACGGTTGTTGATCGACGTCGACGCGGCCGCCGCCGGTGGCGCGCTGACCGTGACCAGCGGCCCGAGCGGCTCGCAGGTCACCTCCACAGTCGGCACGCCGCTCGCGATCACCGCGCGCCAGGCGACCGCATTGACGGCGGGCACCGCTGCGAGCGGCACGGTAGCGAACGCTGGCGAGTCCGGTCTGTTCAGCTTCTCGGCCACGACGGGCACCGCGGTGCCGTTCACCGTGAGCACGCAGGCGCAGGCGCCGTCGCTGTACCTGCTGCCGTCAACCGGTCACTGGTCGGATATGAGCTCGACTGGCGCGGTCGATTCCAGCTTGAGCCCGCTGTTCCCCCCGCAGGTCGACGCCGTCGCGACGACATCCGATACGTACTACGTCGTCTATGTTGACGACGGTAGTGTGTCGAACTACTCGGTCAAGGCGTCTCCCGTAACGCTGACTGCGGTCGCCGAGTCCGACATGAACAGCGCCAACGACATGCAGGCGAACGCGCAGAGTGTCTCGAAGGCCGCTCTCGTCACGAACGCGAGCCTCAATGGCGTCAACGATCAGGACTGGTACATGTTCACTATCGCCGCGGGCGATGTTGGCAAGCATGTCCACGTGACGACCTCGGGCGATCCGGCGACGGATACCGTGGTCGATGTCTTTGGAGGCGCCGCCGGGGCAACTGACCTCGGGGGCGGTGGCGTCGACGCGTGGTACCAGGAGGATGTGCTGTCCGATCCGATCCCGGCGGGCACCACGACCGTGTACGTTCAGATCAAGGCGTCGACCGGCTTCAACTCTGGCCACAACACGTACACCGCCGCGATCTGGCTCGAGTAGCCCCAGAAGCTTGCTCCGCGCCGCCGTGCAGCAGATGCTCGCGGCGGTGCGGAGGATCCAGCTCTCGATCGTGGCCGGCGTGGCGCTGGCCGCCACCGCGGCGTTCGCGGACGAGCCGCCACCGGCGGTCGTCGTCGGCAGCGGCAGCGCGGCGGCGATCCCCGCGTGGTCCGATCAGCTGATCGACAACGGGCTCGTGCTGCCGCAGGGTGACCTCGGCGCGTACGGCGACCTGTTGATCGTGCGGACGTCGTTCGTCGACAAGCCGGTGCCGCCGGCGACGACGGGCGCGACCGTGCTGAACACCGCGTTCGACCTGCTGGTCGGCGCCGGCTACGGCGTGACGCCGGAGCTCACGATCGGCGGCGAGTACCAGCTGCCGGTCGACGACGCGACCGGCGCGTTCCCGAACGCCGGCGCGCTGTCGGCGTACGCCGGCTACACGGCGCTGCGCGACGACAAGACGACGCTCGTGCTCGGCGGCGACCTGCAGCTCGATTTCTCCAACGGTACGACCGCGACGCTCCACCTCGGCGCGAGCCTGCGCTACAAGGTCGCGCCGAAGGTCGCGGTGTACACCGGCAACCTGCTCGCGCCGGGACCGTACGGTCGCCAGCTCGTGATCGGGCTCAACCACAGCGCGCCGGTCGCGCTCGATCTGCCGGCCGGCGTCGCGATCCAGGCGTCGCCGAGGCTGCTCGCGTGGGCCGAGACGAGCCTCGCGCACGTCAAGCTCGCGAACACGGCGAACGCGGTCCTGTTCGCCGACTACATCCCGCTGCAGCTCGGCGCGCTCTACCGCGCGGCGAAGGACGTCGACGTCGGCGGGTTCCTCGACTTCTCCGATCTCGAGAACGTCGGCAACGCGTTCGCGATCGGCGTGATGGCGCGCTATTACAAGCACGCCGCGCCGGTCGCGCCCACGCCCTAGAAGGGCGCCGGATCGGCGAGCTCGACGCGCTCGCCGGTGTGCGGATGCACGAACGCGAGGTGCTCGGCGTGCAGCAGCAGCCGCTCGCCGCCGCGGCCGTACAGGCGGTCGCCGGCGATCGGCGCGGCGAGACCGCCGGGATGCGCGGCGTGGACGCGCAGCTGGTGGGCGCGGCCGGTGCGCGGGCACAGCGCGACCCGCGTGCGCGCCGGCTCGCGCGCGAGCACGCGCCACTCGGTGAGCGCCGGCTTGCCGTGCACCGGATCGACGATCTGGCGCGGCCGATCGTCGAGATCGACGCGCAGCGGCAGCTCGATGCAGCCCGCCTCGCCGGCGACCGCGCCGTCGAGCCACGCGATGTAGCGCTTGTCGATCTCGCGCAGCGCGAACAGCCGCTGCAGCGCCGCGTGCGTCGCCGCGTCCTTCGCGCACAGCAGCAGCCCCGAAGCGTCGAGATCGAGGCGGTGCACGAGCAGCGGCCCGGTCGCCTCGGGATAGCGCGCGCGCAGCCGCGACAGCACCGAGTCGCGCAGCGCGCCGCCGCGGCCGGGCACCGACAACAGGCCCGGCGGCTTCGCGACGACGGCGAGCCAGCGATCCTCGAAGATCGTGCGCGGCTCGTCGGCGGCGATCCGCGCGCCGCCGAACACCGGCACCGGCTCGGCCGCGAGCCCTCGCAGCATGTGCGCGAGGATCGGCCCGCACTTGCCGCGGCACGCCGGATAGAACACGCCGGCGTGGCGGCCGCCGGTCGCGGGCGGCGCGCCCCACCACAGCTCGGCGAGCGCGAGCGGACGCAGGCCCTCGCGATACGCGAGCGCGAGCAGCTTGGGCGCGGCGCAATCGCCGGCGCCGCCCGGCGGCTCGACGGGCGCGAACAGCTCGCCGAGCGAGCGCGTCTCGCCGTCGGCGCTCGCGAGCGCGTAGGTGGCGTGGATCCGGTGCAGGAAGTAACGCGAGCGCGCGGCGCGCTCGTGCTCGAGCGCGCGCTGCGCGGCCGCGAGCTCGTCGGCGCGCGCGGCGAGCGGGGCGCGGGCGAGCGCGTGCTCGGCATCGAAGCGGCGGCGCTCGGTGCCATCGGCGCGGCTCTCGCGATCGAGCGCGTCGCCCGGCGAGCCGGCCGAGCGCGCCTCGTGACGCCGGCGGCGGCGCTCGCGGTGACGCTCGCGCAGCGCCGCGAGCGCGGCGTCGTGGTCGGCCTCGAGGGCCGCGAGCGCGGCGCGCGCGGGCGCTGCCGCGTCGATCGCCGCGGCGAGCCGCGCGTCGATCCCGGCGAGCTCGCACTCGCCCGCGGGCCAGAACGCCTCGCGCGCGGCGGCGTCGAACACCGGCGGTGCGAAGCCCGGCACGTCCCACCGCCCGCTGACCATACCGGAGAACGCGCGCAGGTAGCCGAGGCGGCCGGCGCGATCGGCGACGACGAGCACGCCGAACATCTTGCCGTGGCCAGGCGCGTCGAGCGCGAGCCGCGCGGCGAGCCCCGCCTCCAGCTCGCGGACGAGCTCGCCGGCCGCGCGCCGCGCGACGGAGCACGGCTCGCTCGCGAACGGGCTCGGAAACCGGTCCGGAAGCTCGCTCGCCGCCGGTTGCGGCTCGAAGTAGACGACCGGCATCGCCGCCACAGCGTACTCGCTGCCATGTCAGGTGCACGCGCCGCGGGCGGCCGTTGTAGGATGCCGCGATGTCTCGCATCCTCATCGCCTCTGTTCTAGCTCTGGGCCTGTTCTCGTGCTCGAAGAAGGAGACGAGCTCGCCCACCACGCCCCCGACGGGCAGCTCCACCACCGGATCCGGCTCGGCTGGATCCGCAGGCCCCGCCGAGATGGCCGGCAGCGGCAGCGGCTCCGCCGCGTTGGCCGGCAGCGGCTCCGCCGCGATGGCCGGCAGCGGCTCTGCCGCGATGGCCGGCAGCGGCTCCGCCGGCGGCGAGGAGAACGAGGCCAAGGGCAGCGGCGGCTTCGACTTCGACAAGCTCACGCACGATCAGAAGATGGAGTTCATGAAGACGAAGGTCGTGCCGGTGATGAAGAAGGAGTTCCAGGCGTTCGACGCCAAGCGCTACGCGAACTTCGGCTGCAAGACCTGCCACGGCAAGGATCCGAAGAAGACGAAGTACAAGATGCCGAACCCCGAGCTGCCCAAGCTCGACTTCGCGGCACTCAAGGCCGGCAAGCAGAAGCCGAAGGTCGCCGAGTTCATGGCCAAGGTCGTCAAGCCGAAGATGGCCGAGATCCTCCAGCAGCCGGAGATGACCGAGACGAACCCGAAGGGCTTCGGGTGCCTCGAGTGTCACGAGCAGAAGAAGAAGTAGGCAGCGGTCAGCGGTCAGCGATCAGCTTTCAGCGG
>JBLMXA010000664.1:0-10334 GCA_050257515.1 Acidobacteriota bacterium
GTTCGGGCTGCAGGTGTGGGGCTGGGGCACGCCGCAGACGTCGACGTTCACCGCGAACGTGTCGTACGGCTACCCCGGCGGCATGAACGTCGCGCCGATCAACACGGTCGTCATCCAGTAGATGTGGTAGCCCATAAGGGTGAACCGCGTCGGGGTGACGCTCCTGCTCGCGCTCGTCGCGTGCGGGGGCAAGAAGCACGGCAAGCACGATGCCGGCGTGCGCGCGGGCGATGCGGTGGCCCACGTCCACGCCGACGCCGCGGCGCCGGCGGACGCGGCGGCTCCGGCACGTGCCGAGCACGCGGTGTGGAAGGCGGTCGACAACCGCCACGCCGCGCACCGCGCGGTCGCCGGCGAGCTCGTGCTCGACGCGCGCGACGTCGGGTTCGCACGCTACACGCGGTTCTCGCTGCCGGTGCCGCGCTGGCACCTCGGGCAGACCGTCGACGGCGAGCGCGCGGCGATCGCGGACCGGCTCGCGTCGCTGACCGTGCCGCTGACGGCCGACCAGGCCGGCGCCACGCAGCTCACGCTGCGCGTCCACGGCAGCGCGAAGCAGCACGTCGGCGTCAAGGTCAACGGCCGGCGCGGCGGCAAGGACGTGCCACTCGATGCCGGCTGGCAGACGATCGCGGTGGACGTGCCGGCCGGCCGCTTCGTCGCCGGCGAGAACCAGCTCGTGCTCGAGACCCGCGGCGGCCCCCGTGTCACGGACAAGCTCGCGGTGGCGTGGATCCGGATCGGCACCGTCCATCCGCCAGGAGATGACGATCCGCTCGCGCAGGCGAGCTTCGACGGCAAGGCCGACGCGTTCGAGCTTGCCGACGGCGCGCAGCTCGCGTGGTACCTGACGATCCCCGACGGCGCGAACCTCGTCGCTGACGTCGCGGCACCGTGCCGGCTCGAGGTCGCGGCGAAGGCGAGCGACGACAGCCTCGTCGGCGGCCTGCTCGGCGGCGACTCGCCGCGCGTCGACCTGTCGTCGGCGGCCGGCAAGGTCGTGCGGCTCGCGCTGACCGCGCGCGATTGCCCGCGCGCGCGCGTCACGCACGCGCGGATCACGCTGCACGGCCCCGCCGCCCAGCCGCTGCCGGCCGGGCCGCCGCCCAGGTTCGTGATCCTGTGGGTGATGGACGCGCTGCGCGCCGACAAGATCCCGCTGTTCACGCCGGGCGCGCGCGCGCAGACGCCGAACCTCGACGAGCTCGCGAAGTCATCCGCGGTGTTCCGCCAGTACTACGTGCAGGGCAACGAGTCGCAGGTCAGCCACACGAGCATGTGGACGTCGCTGTACCCGGCGGTGCACGGCGTGCGCGACGTCGACGGCGGCAACTGGCGGATCGATCCGAAGTTCGCGCTGCTCGCGCAGCAGCTCGCCGGGGCCGGCTACTACACGACCGCGGTCACCGGCAACGGCTTCGTCAACGCCGACGGCGGCTACGCGCGCGGGTTCAAGGAGTTTCGTAACCTGATGCGCGAGGGCGGGGTGATGAACAACTTCATCCCCGGCCAGACGATCGTCAACGTCGCGATCGATCAGCTGAGCAAGCACCGCGACGGCCCGACCTACCTGTTCCTCGGCACGATCGACACCCACGGCCCGTGGGTCGCGCGCAAGCCGTGGATCGACATCTACTCGCCGGGCCCGTACCACGGCCCGTTCCAGGAGTACGGCACCGCGTTCGATCTCGGCATCACGCCGACGTCGATGGGGTGCGCGAAGATCCCGCCGCCGGCCGACATCGAGCGGCTGCGCGCGATCTACGACTCGGCGGTCAGCTACCACGACAAGCAGGTCGGCCGGCTGATCGCGCAGCTCAAGTCGTGGGGCATCTGGGATCAGACGATGCTGATCATCACCGCCGATCACGGCGAGGAGCTGTTCGAGGACAAGCGCTGCGGCCACGGCGGCTCGCTGCGCGACTCGCTGCTGCGCGTGCCGCTCCTGATCCACGATCCGGCGCGGTTCCCCGGCGGCACGATCGTCGACGAGGGCGCCGAGTGCGTCGATCTGATGCCGACGATCCTGACCGCGCTCGGCCGCGCGATCCCCGACGCCGTGCAGGGCGAGCCGCTCGAGCCCTACGCGCAGGGCATCGCGAAGGGCTGGCCGCGCGCGTCGTACGCGTCGATGTACGAGTACGCGCACGCGATGCGGATCGGCCGCTGGAAGCTGCGCGTCGGCCCGAGCGGCCAGCCGATCGTCGGCGACATGGTCGACGATCCGGGCGAGACGAAGGACTACGCGGCCGCGCGTCCGATCGAGACGCGCCTGTTGACCGATCACCTGTCGATGTTCCTCGCGCTGCGCAAGCAGTGGAAGAAGCGCGCGTGGGGCGTCGTGACGAACGTGTCCGCGGCGGGCGCCGAGGCGCTCGACACGGCGAGCACGCCGTGAGGTACGCGTGGCTGGTGGTCGCCGCGTGCGCGTCGGAGGTCCCCACGCCGCAGCGGCCCGCGCCGGGGTCCGGAGCACCCGAGGACGCGCCGCTCGCGTCGGTGCTGCCGCTCGATGCCGGGCAACCGGCGGCGCTGCCGCAGCCGGTGCCGCCGCCGGCACCCGAGGCCGGCGAGGTCTGGCTCAAGGGCTCGACGCACGTCCACGCGCGGCCGTCGGGTGACTCGAACGAGCCGATCGCGAAAGTGATCGAATGGTACGAGCAGCACGGCTACGACTTCATCGCGCTCACCGATCACAACAAGGTGACGATCGCGCCGCCCGCGAAGCACCTGATCGTGCTGCCCGGCGTCGAGCTCACGCACAACCCGAGCGGCTGTCTGCCCGAGGGCGACAAGTCGAAGAAGTGCCGCATCCACGTCAACGTGCTCGGCGTGACCGCGCGGCCGGCCGGCAAGATCGTGTGGGCCGAGCGCCACAGCCACGAGCGGCTGCACATGTACGACGCGGCGATCCGCGAGGCGCAGGTGCTCGGAGGCAAGCTGATCCAGATCAACCACCCGCAGTGGTACTGGGGGATGACCGGCGGGCTGCTCGCCGACCTCGCGCAGCGCGGCGCGAAGCTCGTCGAGATCGAGAACGTGCAGTTCGACACGTGGAACGCCGGCGACGCGACGCACCCGTCGATGTCGGCGCTGTGGGACGCCGCGCTGCAGACCGGCGCGACGATCTGGGGCATCGCGTCCGACGACGCGCACGACTACGAGGAGCACCACGGCAAGTACCCGCCGGGCGGAGGCTGGGTGATGGTGAAGGCGCGCCGCGATCCGCAGGCGATCCTCGCCGCGCTCGCCGCCGGGCACTTCTACGCGTCGACCGGCGTCGTGCTCGCGCGCGCGGAGGTCGAGGCCGGCGAGCTCGTGGTCGAGGTCGCGCCGGGCGAGCCCGGCACGTACACGATCGAGTGGATCGAGAACGGGAAGCTGGCCGACACGGTCCACGCGCGGAGCGCGCGGCGGGCCGTGCCGCAGGGCGGATACGTCCGCGCCGTCGTCACGCGTGACGACGGGAAGCGTGCGTGGGTCGAGCCCGCGCGCAAGTGATCAGAGCGACACGTAGCCGTGCTTGACGGCGAACCTGGTCAGCTCGGAGTTGTTCCGTAAGCCGAGCTTCTTCAGCACGTGACCGCGATGGGTATCGACGGTCTTGATGCTGATGTCCAGGTGCTCCGCGATCTCGCGGTTGGTCATGCCGCGGGCGAGCATCTCCATCACCTGCTGCTCGCGCGCGGTCAGCGCGCTCGCGGGGTGACCGTCGCCCGACGCGAGCATCTGCTCGACCCCGGGCGGGATGATCTGCTCGCCTCGACTGACCGCGCGGATCGCGTCGAGGAGCTCCTTGGGCTCGACCGACTTGTTCACGTAGCCATGCGCGCCGGCCGCGATCGCGCGGGCGGCGTAGCTTGGCTCGGTGTGCCAGGTCAGGACGACCACGAGCGGCGCTGTTTCGATGTTGCGCAGCTCCGAGAGCACGTCGAAACCCGATCGGTCGGGCAGGGTGATGTCGAGGAGCAGGACGTCTGGTTTGACGTTCTGGATCATCGCGAGCGTCTCCGCCGCGGTGCCTGCCTCCCCGACGACTTCGATGTCGTCGGCCTTGCTGAGTGCTTCTCGCAGTGCCCAACGAACGATGGTGTGATCTTCTGCTAATGCGAGTCGGATCATCGCGGACCTCCGCCGCTCAAAGAAAATAGCAACCCCCGGGCCTAGCCGGGGCGCGTTATGGTGAGGCGGTTCTGGCCATGGACGGTGTGCCCTCCCAGCTCGGCGACTTTCGCATCGAGGCCGTCCTCGGCAGCGGTGGCAGCGGCATCGTCTACGACGCCGTCTGGGGTCCGCGGCGAGTCGCGCTCAAGGTGCTGCACGCAAGCCTCGTCGCGACCGACAAGGAGCGTGCGCAATTTCTCGGCGAGGCACAGCGGCTCCAGCAGATCACGCACCCTTCGGTGGTCAAGGTGTTCGCGGTTGGTGAGCTGCCCGACGGTCGCCCGTACCTGGCGATGGAACGCCTCGAGGGCGAGCCGCTCGCGCGCGTCATCGCACGCGGCCCGGTGTCGCTCGCGCACGCCGTGCAGCTGTGGAGCGAGCTGTGTGCGGCGGTCGCGGCGCTGCACGCATGCGGGCTCGTGCACCGCGATCTCAAGCCGGAGAACGTGTTCGTCGTCGGTGGCAAGCACGCCGTGCTGCTCGATTTCGGCATCGCGAAGGATCTCGCCGCGCCCGCGTCGACGACGACGCAGGACGGTCAGGTGCGCGGCACGCCCGCGTACATGGCGCCCGAGCGGTTCTTCGGCCAGCCCGCCGGCATCGCGACCGACGTCTACGAGCTCGCGCTCGTGCTCTACGCGATGCTCGCGGGCCGGCTGCCGTGGGACGACGTCGCGGATCCCGAGGCGAGGCTCGCGCCGCGCAGCCTGTGCGAGCTCGCGCCCGTGCCGCCAGCGCTCGACGTGGAGATCCGCCGCGCACTGTCGACCCGCGCGCCCAATCGCCCGGCGAGCGCCGAGGCGCTGCTCGCGGTCGTACGTGACACGGCGAGCGCGATGGCCTCGCCGGATTCGCCGGCAGTGACCGCGCCGATGCGCGCGGCGCGCGATGGCGCGCCCACGGGAGCCCCGCCCGCGGAGCAGCCGACGCCGCTCGCGTGGGCACCGACGGTGGCCGCGCAGACCGCGAAGCGCGGCGGGAATAAACGGTGGATCGGCGCCGCGGCGGTCGTCGTCGCGATCGCGGGCGCGGGCGGGCTGATCTGGAAGACGAGAGGAAGCAGATCGAACGCGAGCGCGAGCACGAGCACGAGCACGAAACAGATCGAGACGCCGAAGCCGGATCCGAACGACCCGTGGGGCGATCACCCCGCGGCGGTCGAGGAGGTCAAGGCGCTGCCGCTCGTCGAGCCGAAGCTGACGGTCGAGACGTATCGCGCCGAGGCCGCGGCGGCGATCGCGCGGCTGCCCGCCGACACGCACTTCGTGCTGACCGCGCAGATCGGCGAGCTGCGCGCGCAGTCGCAGATCGACGACATGCTCCAGAAGGCGGGCAAGCAGCCGCAGGTCGCGCTGCTCGCCGCGACGCTGCCGCCGTGCCTCAAGGCGATGGTCACCGACGCCGAGTGGCTCGCGTTCGGCGCGCCGTCGTTGCACACGACCGAGACCGGCACGCTCGTGCTGCGCGGCCGCTGGCGGCGCGACGCCGTCGAGTCGTGCCTCGGCGACACCGTCAAGCCGCACGTCGCGCACGACGGCGCGAAGCTCTACCGGGTCGCCGACGACTTCTGGCTCGACTTCATCGACGCGCACACCGCGTTCGTCACGCGCCACGCCGACTACGACGCCGAGCGCGTCCACGAGCTCGTCAAGCACGGCGCCGGCCCGGTCGCGCACGCGCGCGAGCTCGTCGCCCACCTGCCGGCGGACCGCTCGCTCGCGTTCGTGCTCGACGGCTCGGGCAAGGAGCAGGTGATCGCCGACACGCTGGGGCTGCCCGACACGAGCGATCTCGCCGGCTGGGTGCGCGTCGAGGCCGCGGGCGTCGCGCTCGACGTCACCGCCGATCCGCACGACGGCAAGGCCGCGCAGGCTGCGGTCGACCGGCTGCGCCCGCAGCTCGACGGCGTGTTCGGCACCGCGAACAAGGACGCCGTCGGCAAGCTCGAGGTCGTGCGGGACCGGACGGTCGTCCACGTGCGCGGCACGATGACGACCCTCATGCTCGGGTTGATCTCCTCGGCGATCTAGCGCTATCTACGCGGCGCAATGCAGCAACGTCCGCTGATCGTGGGGATCGCCGGGGGCAGTGGCTCGGGCAAGTCGACGGTCGCGAACAAGCTCGCGCAGGCGATGCCGTCCGGCCGCTGCGTGATCCTCGATCACGACTCGTACTACCGCGACCAGCAGCACCTGACGTTCGAGCAGCGCACGCAGGTCAACTACGACCACCCGGCGTCGCTCGAGAGCTCGCTGCTCGCCGAGCACCTGACCGCGCTGCGCGCCGGCCGCGCGGTCGACGTGCCGATCTACGACTTCACGACGCACACGCGGCGCCGCGAGGTCCGCCACGTCGATCCGGCGCCGGTGGTCATCGTCGAGGGCATCCTCGTGTTCGTCGAGGCCGCGCTGCGCGACCAGATGGACGTCAAGATCTTCGTCGACACCGATCCCGACATCCGTCTTATGCGCCGCATCCGCCGCGATCTCGAGCAGCGCGGCCGCACGTTCCAGTCGATCCGCGACCAGTACTACGCGACGGTGCGGCCGATGCACCTCGAGCACGTCGAGCCGACGAAGCGCTGGGCCGATCTGATCGTGCCCGAGGGCGGCGACAACCGCGTCGCGCTCGACGTCCTGCTCGGCCGGCTGGGACGCATCGGCTTCGGCACCTAGAGCGACTTGCAGCCGACCGTCGGGCAGTTCTGACCGAAGCCGCGGTCGTCGAACTTGCACGCGACGAACGACTCGCCCTTGTACGGCATGCCGCCGCACTTCGGATCGGCCATGCACGATGTCTTGTCGTGATGCGCGCCGCACGGATCGCCGGCGGGCGCGGGGCACCAGTCGGTCGTCTTCATGCCGCAGCTGGGATTCGCAGGCTCCGGCGCCGGCTTCTCGACCGGCGTCGCGGTGGTCGGCGGCGGCGATGACGCCGGCGCGGCCGGTGGTGACGAGCCGCTGCTGCACGCGACGAGGCAGGCGAGGACGAGGCTGCGCATGGCGCGCATCATAGCTTCGTCAGCTCGATCAGCGCCTGCAGCGTGTTCCAGTTCCGCCACGTCATGCGGGTGGCGAGCTTGGTCTCGAACCAGCTGTTCGACAGCTTCGTCTTGCCGACGCCGGCCTTGAACTGGAAGTACACGGTGCGGCCGCGCACACAGAAGCGATCGCCGGGCGAGCGATCCGGATCGAGCGCCGCGATCGCGGCCTTGCTCGGCGCGTCGGCGAGGAAGCCCACGTGCAGCAGCTTCGGATCGGCCTTCGCGAACGGGTTGTCGCGCGGGATCTGCGCGAGCTCCTTGGCGTCGCGCAGCAGCACGGCCGGGCGGTGGCCGAACGCCTTGTCGACGGCGGTCTCGATGCGCTCGGGGATCCGCCGTGCGATCGCCGCGGTCGCTTCGAACACGACGTTTCCGGACTGCAGGTACGACCGCGCGTCCTTCGCGCCGGCCGCCGCGAACAGCTCGACGAGCTCGGCCATCGGCAGCTTGCCGGTACCGCCGACGTTGACCGCGCGCAGCAGCGCCGCGTACTTCATACCTCGAGGATCGTCGCGCCCGTCGTCGCGCGGCTCTCGAGCGCCTCGTGCGCGCGCCGCGCCTCGGCGAGCGGGAAGCGCTGGCCGATCGCGATCTCGACCTGACCGCTCGCGACGACCGCGAACAGGTCGTCGGCCATCTGCTGGCACACCTCGCGGGTGGCGGTGTGCGTGTAGAGCGTCGGCCGCGTCACGTAGAGCGAGCCGCGCCGCGACAGCTCGAGCAGGCTGACCGGCGGCACCGGCCCCGACGCGTTGCCGAACGTCACCATCAGGCCGAGCGGCGCGAGGCAGTCGAGCGAGCGCTCCCACGTGTCCTTGCCGACCGAGTCGAACACGCACCGAACGCCGCGCCCGTTCGTCAGCTGCTTGACGCGGGCGACGACGTCTTCGGTGCGATACTCGATCACGTGCGCGGCGCCGTGCGCGCGCGCGAGCTCGCACTTCTCGCGCGAGCCGGCGGTGCCGATCAGCTCGTAGCCGAGCGCCTTCGCCCACTGGCACGCGATCAGGCCGACGCCGCCGGCCGCCGCGTGCCACACGATCGCGTCGCCGCGCTCGAGGCCGTGGCGCGTGCGCTTGAGCAGGTACTGCACGGTCATGCCCTTCAGCATCATCGCGGCGCCGGTGTCGAAGTCGATCGAGTCCGGCAGCCGGACCACCTGCGCCGCGTCGAGCACGCGCGCCTCGGCGTAGCTGCCCGGCGTGCGTGCGGCGTAGGCGACGCGATCGCCGGCCTTGACGTGCGAGACGCCCGCGCCCACCGCGTCGACGATGCCGGCGCCCTCGCCGCCGAGCACGAGCGGCAGCTGCGCGGGGTAGAGGCCGCTGCGGTAGTACGTGTCGACGAAGTTGACGCCGATCGCGCGGTGGCGCACGCGCACCTCGCCGGGACCCGGATCGGGCACCGCGATCTCGACCTCGCGCATCACCTCCGCCCCGCCGTGTCGATCGATCTGGATCGCGCGCATCACGGTCGCTGTTTACCAGCTAAGATCTGCTCGTGTCGCAACTCCCGCTCGCGATCGTTACCGGCGGCGCTGGATTCATCGGATCCCACACGGTCGATCACCTGATCGAGCGTGGCTACCGCGTCGTCGTCCTCGACAACTTCTCGACCGGCAGGCGCGCGAACCTCGCGCAGCACGCGGCGAACCCGGCGCTCCACGTCGTGTCGTGCGACGTCTCGCACGGCATCTTCGCGCCGCTCGAGGCGATCACGCGCGCGCACGGCCCGGTCGAGCGGATCGTCCACCTCGCCGCGCAGGTCGCGGTCGTTCACTCCGTGCAGAACCCGCTGCACGACATGCAGGTCAACTACGGCGGCACGCTGCACGTGCTCGAGTACGCGCGCGCGACCGGCGTCAAGAAGGTCGTGTTCGCGTCGTCGGCCGCGATCTACGGCGACGTTGCCGAGCTGCCCGTCGACGAGGCGGCGCGCGCGCGGCCGGTGTCGCCGTACGGCATCGACAAGCTCGCGTCGGAGTACGCGCTCGACTACTACCACCAGGTCCACGGCACGCCGACCGCGGCGCTCCGCTTCTTCAACGTCTACGGCCCGCGCCAGGATCCGTCGAGCCCGTACTCGGGCGTGATCTCGATCTTCAGCGATCGCGCGCGCGCGGGCCGCGCGCTGACGATCTTCGGCGACGGCCTGCAAACGCGCGACTTCGTCTACGTCGGCGACGTCGTCCGCGCGATCTCCGCCGCGCTCCACCACGACGGCCCGTACACCGTCGCGAACGTCGGCACCGGCACCGAGATCACGGTGCTCGAGCTCGCGCGCACGATCGTCGATCTGTGCGGCACGCGCGTGCCGATCGAGCACGCGCCCGCGCGCGCCGGCGAGATCCTGAAGTCGCGCGCGCGCGTCGATCGCTTGCGCGAGACGTTCGGCGTCGTCGCGCAGACGAAGCTCGCCGACGGCCTGCGCGCGACGCTCGCCTAGGGTTGCTGGGCGTCGCAGCGCTGGCGTGCTTCCGGGTGCAGCACCTCGCACGCGCCGCGATCGTCGCCGGCGGCGCGCAGCTCGCAGAACCTCGCGGGCACGCCGCGCAGGGCCACGAAGTCGCCGCACGGCAGGCACGCGACGGGGCCGCCGTCGGTGCAGACGTGGTCCCCGCAGGAGGTAGCCGGCCCGCCGGTCACGCAGGCACGGTCGCGCATGCAGTCGTCGGCGTGCCCGGTCATCGCGTGACAGCGTGCGCGCAGCTCGTCACGCGGCGCGGCCGCTGGCGCGGCCGGTGGCGGCGTGCTGCTCGTGCACGCGGCGACCAGTAGCCCGAATGCCGCTCGCATCGACGGCGAGCCCGTCAGCCCTTCTTGTCGACCGGCTTACCGGCCTTCACCCAGCCGGCGATGCCTTCCGGCATCTCGAACACGTTCGTGTACCCGAAGTAGTGGGCGCGCACGGCGCCCTTGTGGGAGGCGTGTCAACCAGGGCCTCCGCAATAGAACACGAGCTTGGCCGCCTTGTCGGTGGGGAGCGCGCTCGCGTCGTACTTGTCCTCGTCGCTGACGAGGATCGCGCCCGGGATCGTGCCCATGTGCTTGCGCGTGGCGTCGCCGTTGCAGTCGACGGGCGTCGCCGCCTTCGCGGCGAGGTCCTTGTCGAGCTGGTCGACCGTGAT
>JBLMXA010000665.1:0-10302 GCA_050257515.1 Acidobacteriota bacterium
GAAGACGCCCTCCGCATGCTCAAGGGCAAGTTCGACATGCAGGACTTCCTCGAGCAGATCCGGCTGATCCAGAAGATGGGATCGCTGAAGGATCTGTTCGAGAAGCTGCCGTTCTTCGGCGGCGGGCTGCCCGAGGGCGTCAACCTCGACGACCGCGAGCTCGTCAAGATCGAGGCGATGATCTCGTCGATGACGCGCGAGGAGCGCACGAACCCGCAGGTGTTCGTGGCGACGACGTGGGAGGAGTTCGCGACCACGCGCGGCGACAAGGCGAAGCGCCGGCGCGCCGACTTCCACCCCGGCCGGGTCAAGCGCATCGCCGCGGGCTCGGGCCGCCAGGAGAACGAGGTCAAGGAGCTGCTACAGAAGTTCGCGCAGATGCGCCAGATGATGGTGCAGCTCGGCGCGTCGACGGGCCTCATGGGCAAGATCCCCGGCTTCAAGCAGTTCCAGCAGATGAAGCGGCTCGCGAACATGGATCTCAACGCGCTGATGGGCGCCGAGGGCGGCCCCGGCGGCAGCCTCGGCGGCGTCGGCGGCATGCCGAACATGCCCGCGATGCCGGGCGTGCCGACCGGCAACATCCCGGGGCTGCCCAAGGGCTACACCCCGCCGGGCACCAAGAGCCTCGTCGGCGGCAACAGCCAGCGCCACAACGACAAGCAGAAGGCGCGCGACAAGCGCAAGGCCGAGAAGGCCGCGCGCAAGAAGAACAGGCGGTAGTGCTCGCGCGCACGCGCTGGCTGCGCAGGCCGCGGGCTTCGTTGCGGCTCCGCTTCCGCTTTTCACGTGAAGCACCACGCTGCGGTGCGGTTCTCGCCGCGCCTCGCCCGCAGCCTTGCTCGCTGCGCGCCGGAGAGCGCGAGCCCGCAAGAAAGCACCGGGTCGATGGCTCGTGAGGCGAATTTCGATCTGGCAGCGGAGCTCGCCAAGCCGAGCTTCACGCCCGCGCAGCGCGACGTGCCCGCGCTCGTCGAGCTCGCGATCGGCGGCCACGAGCGCGCGGCGGCCGCGCTCGGCAAGCTCGGCGACGTCGCGCGGGCGGCGGTCGCGGCGCGGCTCGCCGCCGTCGACGACGCGGCGCGCGCGGTGCTGGTCGGCGTGCTCGGCAAGCTCGGCGATGAAGCCGCGGTGATCGCGCGGCTCGCCGACGCGGCGCCGCGCGTGCGCCGCGCGGCCGCGAGCGCGCTCGGAAAGCTCGGCGGCGAGCGCGCACGCGAGGCGCTCGTCGCGCGGTGGGATGCGAGCGACGTCACGCCCGACGAGCGGCGCGCGCTCGTCGAAGCGCTCGGCAAGCTCGGCGGCGACGACGTGCTCGCGCGGCTGCGCACGCTCGATCCGGGCGGCGATGCCGAGCTCGCGCGCCGCCGCGATCGCGCGCTGCTGATGATCGATCGCGACGCGCGCCGCGACGCGAGCTCCTCGATCGCGATCGACGTGCCGCCGCCGGCGCCGGTGATCGTGCGCCTGCACTGCAAGGCGGGCCTCGCGCCGCTGCTCGCCGAGGAGCTGCCCGCGGCGAGCCCGCGCGGCGACGACGCGGTCGAGCTGACGCTCGCGGCGCCGTGGGCGAGCCTGCACGCGTCGCGGTTGTGGACGACCGCTGGGATCCGCATCGCGCTGCCGGCGGGCGAGCTGCCGGCCGCGATCGTCGACGCGCTGGCCTCGCCGGCCGAGGCTGGAACCGACGAGACCGACAGCGGTCGTCCGCGACCGGGGTCGGTGCGCGCGCTGCTCGCCGCGTGGACGCGCGGGCCGATCCGCTGGCGGCTCGGCTTCGCGCACGGCCACCGCCGCGCGGTCGTGTGGCAGGTCGCGCGCGAGGTCGCCGCGCGCGCCCCCGAGCTGATCAACGATCCGACCGAGACGACGTGGGATGTGCTCGTGGACGAGCCGGGACGCGCGCTCGAGCTCGTGCCGCGGCGTGCCGACGACCCGCGGTTTTCGTGGCGCGTCGCCGAGGTGCCGGCCGCGTCGCATCCGACGGTCGCCGCCGCGCTCGCGCGCGTGGGCGGTGCGCGGCCCGGCGATCGCGTGTGGGATCCGTTCGTCGGCTCGGGCGCCGAGCTCGTCGAGCGCGCGCGGCTCGGGCCGTATCGCTCGCTGCACGGCAGCGATCTCGACGACGCCGCGCTCGCCGCCGCGCGCGCGAACCTCGACGCCGCGGGGCTCGCGGCCGACCTCGCGCGCGCCGACGCGCGCACGCACGCGCCGGGCCCCGTCGATCTCATCCTGACGAACCCGCCGCTCGGCTCGCGCGTGCGCGTCGACGCGGGCGCGCTGCTCGCCGCCGCCCTGCCCCACTTCGCGCGCCAGCTCGCGCCCGGTGGCCGGCTCGTGTGGATCACGCCGGCGGCGAAGCAGACCGGTCGCGCGGCCGAGCGCGCCGGCCTGCGCTGCACGCGCGCGCTGCCGGTCGATCTCGGAGGCGTGCACGGCACCCTCGAACGCTGGGAAAAATGAACCGCCAAGGCGCCGAGGCCGCCAAGCCGGAGCCAGAAGAAGTGGTCTTTTCTGAACTTGGCGAGCTCGGCGTCTTGGCGGTTCAACTCTCCGATCTAAGATGCTCGCGTCGATGTCGTTGGTCCGCCTGATCGTGCGCACGTGGCTCCGCTACCTCGGGCCGTTCCTCGTGCTCGCGGTGCTCGCGACCGCGCCCCCGTTCTGGCTGTTCTTCGAGCTCGCGCCGACGCTCGATCCCGCGCACGCCAAGGCGCGCCTGGTCGTCGGCCTGACGCTCGCGCTGGTCGCGCTGCTCGCGCAGCTCGCGCTCGTCGCCGCCGTCGCACCCGCGACGCGAGCCGCCGCACGCGGCGCGCCGCTGCCGCAGAGCCGCGCGCTGCTCGACGGCGCCGCCGCGCTCGCGCACGCGATCGTCCCGACCATCGCGGTCGCCGCCGCGGTGGTGCTCGGCGGGCTCGCGCTCGTCGTGCCAGGGCTCGCGCTGCTCGTGCTGCTGTCGCTGACCGGCGCGAGCGAGCGGCTGCGCGAGCCGCTGCCGTCGCCGCTCGAGGACAGCGTCGACCGCGTGCGCGGCCAGTTCTGGATCGTCGCGATCGTCGTCGCCGCCGCGATCGCGATCGATCTCGCGATCTGCGACGGCCGCCAGCTGTCGCTGCTCGGTAAAGTGATGAAGAAGCCGACCGCGGTCCAGCTCGCCGCGATGAAGCTGTCGCGGCTCGTGCCGATCGCGCTCGCCGCGGTGAGCCCGCTGGTCGCGACCGCGCTGGCTGCGTGCGCGTCACGCGAGCGCACGTAGCGCCGCGCGCACCTCGCTCGCGCTGCCGGCGATCGCGACGCGCGGGTCGTCGCCGCCGATCGCGCTTGGCCGCGACCGGTACCAGATCGCGCGCCAGCCCGCGGCGAGCGCGCCCTCGACGTCCGCGGCCCACGAGTCGCCGACGTGCACCGCGCGCGCGGCGGGCGCCGCGAGCCGCTCGAGCGTGCGCGCGAAGATCCGCGGATCCGGCTTCTCGATCCCCTCGCGCCCGGAGTCGACGACCGCGTCGAACGCATCGGCGATGCCGATCTCGGCGAGCAGCTCCGCGAGCTTGCCCTCGGAGTTCGACAGCACGGCCACCCGGGCGCCCGCCGCCTTGAGCTCGCGCGCGAGCGCGACCATGTCCGGGATCGGCCGCCGCCACAGGTTCGCGCGCGGCTGCTCCCGCCACAGCCAGTCCGCGAGCGCCGCCGCTTGGCCGATCCCGCTCCCGGCGAGCAGCCCGGTCATGAACGCGTGCCAGGCCTGGCTGCCACCCTCGGCGACCACCGCGTCGTAGCGGCGCCAGGCGGCGGGAGCAGCCGCCGCGAGCGTGTCGGGACGTGCCGCGATCCCTCGCTCGGCGAGCCGGCCGACCAGGAAGTCAAGGTCCAGCTCGACCAGGGTCTGGCCGGCGTCGAACGTGACGACGTCCGGCGGGAACATGCCCCCTTGTACCGCGGGGCTCCCCGCGGGGGGGTATAATGCAAGAGTCATGGCTGACGGGGCTTCTGCCCAAGCGCCCGCGCCCGGGGTGGTCGTCGTGTGGACCGGCGCCCAGCCGACGGTCCAGACGTTCCGCGTCCCCGCCACCGGCCTGGTGCTCGGCCGCGAGCTGCTGCAGTCGACCACGGACGACCGCATCAGCCGCCAGCACGCGCGGATCATGTGGAAGGACGGCCGGTTCGTCGTCACCGACCTCGGCAGCCGTAACGGCACGTACGCCGGCGGCCACGCCCTGATCGATCGCGAGGTCACGGTGACCCCGCCGTCGGTGGTCCGCACCGGCCGCACCGTCGCGGTGCTGCTCGCCGACATCCGCCGCTTCGAGGGCTTCGCGATCGAGACCCGCCACGACGCGATCGTGGGCGCCAGCACCCACCCGCTGTGGGTGCAGATGGAGCAGGCCGCGGCCGACAGCGTCAACCTGTTGATCCTGGGCGAGCCCGGCAGCGGCAAGGGCCGCATGGCGCGCGGCTACGCCCGGGTCCGCGGCCGGCCCGAGGCCGTGTTCAACCCGACGATCCAGGCGGTACCGCTCGAGCGGATCGCCGGGCCGCAGGTCGAGACGCTGATCCTCGAGCAGGTCGGCAAGCTCGGCGGCCCGAACATGGCGATGCTCGCGAAGCTCGTCGAGACGCGGCCGAACCTGCGGTTCGTCACCACCGCGGTGATGCCGCTCGAGCACCTCGGCATGGCGCCGGCGCTCGCGCAGCAGCTCGGCAAGGTGCAGCTGCAGATGCCGCCGCTACGCGATCGCCCCGACGAGATGGCGTTCCTCGTCCACGAGGCGGTGCGCGCGTCCGAGCCCGGCCTGCAGATCCACTCGACGCTGATCGAGGCGTGCCTGCTCCGACCCTGGCCCGGCAACTCGCGCGAGCTGGTCGCCGAGGTCAGCCGCACCGCCCACACCGTCGCGGCGCAGGGCAAGAACAACATCCGCGGCGAGGATCTCGACAACGACGCCGGGCACCTGATGATCGGCGCGCCGACGCTCAACGCCGCGGTCCAGCCGACCGCGGTCGGCAAGGGCCGGCGCAAGCGGCCGTCGACGCGGCCGAACAGCTGAAACAAGCGTTCCGAATTCTGGTTCCTGTTCCGGAGACAGAATCGAGAACGCTACGACGCTAGCCGCTCTTGTCGGCCAGCTCGCGCGCCAGCTTCGAGTGGTGGCGGCCGTACGTGAAGTAGAGCACGAGGCCGATCACGAGCCACACGCCGAGGCGCGCCCAGTTCGCCCAGCCGAGGCCGAAGATCATCGCCGCGTTCACGATCACGCCGAGGATCGGGACGATCGGCACGAGCGGCGTCTTGAACTGGCGCGGCGCGTCCGGATCGCGCACGCGCAGCACCCACACACCGATGCACACGAGCACGAACGCGAACAGCGTGCCGATCGACGTCATGTCGCCGACGATGTCCTCGGGGACGAACGCGGCGAACAGGCCGACGAAGCCGAAGAACAGGAGGTTCGCCTTGTACGGCGTCCGGTACTTCGGGTGGACCTCGGAGAACATCTTCGGCACGAGGCCGTCGCGCGACATCGAGTAGAACACGCGCGACTGGCCCATCAGCATCACCAGGATCACCGAGGTGAAGCCGAACAGGATCGCGACGGTGACGAGCTTGGCGAGCCAGCCGTAGCCCGGCATGTGGTGCATGATCGCGTAGGTGACCGACGCCTCCTTGCCGCTCGTGCGGAAGTCGTCGACCGACGCGATGCCGGTCAGCACGTGCGAGAACAGGATGTAGAGCACGGTACAGATCGCGAGCGAGCCGAGGATGCCGATCGGCATGTCCTTCTTGGGGTTCACGGTCTCCTGCGCGGCGGTCGACACCGCGTCGAAGCCGATGAACGCGAAGAACACGACGCCGGCGGCGCCGAGGATGCCGAGGATGCCGCCGTAGTGGTGCGAGATGCCCTGCGCATCGACGACCGTCGTTGGCTCCGGGATGTACGGCGTGTGGTTCGCGGGATCGATGAACCCCCAGCCGAACACGATCAGCAGCACGACGATCGCGACCTTCGTGATCACGATCAGCGCGTTGACGAACGCCGATTCCTTCATGCCGCGGATCAGCAGCAGCGTCAGCGCGAGGATGATGAACACCGCGGGGATGTTCATGATGCCGTGCGCGACCACGTTGCCGGCGGCGTCGTGCAGCTTCTCGAACGGCGAGTGACACCACTCGTACGGGATCACGTGCTTGCCGGGCAGGAAGTCGAGCAGCTTGTTGAGGTACTCGCTCCAAGCGATGCCGACGGTCGCGGCACCGATCGCGTACTCGAGCACGAGATCCCAGCCGATGATCCACGCGACCAGCTCGCCGAGCGTCGCGTACGAGTAGGTGTACGCGCTGCCGGCGATCGGGATCATCGACGCGAACTCCGCGTAGCACAGGCCCGCGAACGCGCAGCCGACCGCGGCGACGACGAACGCGATCGTCACCGAGGGCCCGGCGTTGTACGCCGCGGCCGCCGCGGTGCGCACGAACAGGCCGGCGCCGATGATCGCGCCGATGCCGAGCGCGATCAGGTGGCCCGCGCCGAGCGTCTTCTTGAGCTCGTGCGGGTGCTCCTCGCTGACGACCTGGGCTTCGAGAAGCTGGCTGAGCGGTTTTCGTTTCCACAGGTTGGACATGCGGGACCGGGGCACACGATACAGTGCGCCATGGCCGAAACGCTAGAGCGTCGCCTTGGCGTGTTCAGCGCGACGACGCTGATCGTCGGCTCGATGATCGGCTCGGGCATCTTCATCGCGCCGTCGATCATGGCCGGGCTCGTCGGCACGCCCGGCATCTACCTCGCCCTGTGGCTCGTCGGCGGCGGGCTGACGCTGCTCGGCGCGCTGTCGTACGGCGAGCTGTGCGCGATGATGCCGCACGCCGGCGGCCAGTACGTGTTCCTGCGCCAGGCGTTCGGGCCGCTCGTCGGCTTCCTCTACGGCTGGACGGTGTTCCTCGTGATCCAGACCGGGTTCAACGCCGCGGTCGCGATCGCGTTCTCGAAGTTCCTCGGCG
The DNA here is from genome assembly GCA_050257515.1 of Acidobacteriota bacterium. GTDB lineage: Bacteria > Myxococcota_A > Polyangia > Haliangiales > Haliangiaceae > JABFXX01. The sequence continues at coordinate 7,001 of JBLMXA010000665.1, forward strand.
GCGTCGGCCTGCACCTCGGCGAGGCCGACGTCGTGCTGCAGGTCGCGGGCTTCACGCTGTCGCGCGCGCAGCTCGTCGCGGTCGCGGTGATCGCGCTGCTCACGTGGATCAACTGCCGCGGCGTCGAGGCCGGCGCCGTCGTCCAGAACGTGATGACCGTGCTCAAGGTCGGCGCGATCGCGCTGCTCGTCGTGATCGGCTTCTCGTCCGGCAAGGGCTCGTTCGACAACTTCACGCCGCTCGTCGGCGCGGTGCCGCTCGCCGCGATCGGCGTCGCGATGTCCAAGGCGCTGTTCGCGTACGACGCGTGGAACACGGTCACGTTCGCCGCCGAGGAGATCAAGGATCCCCATCGCAACCTGCCGCGCGCGCTCGTGCTCGGCACGGTGGTGACGACGGTCGTCTACTTCGGCGCGTGCGCGGTCTACCTCTACGTGCTGCCGCTGCCGGCGATGGCGGGCGTCGCCGAGAACCGCGTCGCGTCGCAGGTCGCGGACGTGCTGCTCGGCGGCTTCGGCGTCACCGCGGTGTCGATCGCGATCCTCGTGTCGACGTTCGGCTGCGCCAACGGGCTCATCCTCGGCGGCGGCCGCGTGCTGTTCGCGATGGCGCGCGACAAGCTGTTCTTCGCGAGCGCCGGGCGCGTGCACGCGCGGCGCGGCACGCCGCAGAACGCGCTCGTGCTGCAGGGCATCTGGTCGGCGGTGCTCGCGCTGTCGGGTTCGTACTCGGCGCTGCTCACGTACGTGACGTTCGCGTCGCTGTCGTTCAACGCGCTCACCGTCGCCGGGCTGTTCGTGCTGCGCCGCAAGCAGCCGCACGCCGAGCGGCCGTACAAGACGTGGGGCTACCCGCTGACGCCGGCTGCCTACCTCGCCGGCGCGGCGTTCTTCGTCATCTACATCTTCGAGGGCGACCCGCGCGACGCCCTGATCGGGATCGGCCTCGTCGCGCTCGGCCTGCCCGCCTACGCGATCTTCCGCCGGCGCGCGACGTAGCCGACCGCGAGCACGATCAGCAGCATGCCGCCGCCACCACCGCCGCCGGCGTTGCAGGCGCCGCCCTGCATGGGCGTGACGGTGTCACCGGAGCCGTCGCCCGAGCCCGAGCCCGAGCCCGAGCCCGAGCCGCTGCCGCCGCCGACCGGGATGACCTGCACGGCGTCGAACACGAGCTGCACGTTGTCGGCCTCCGGCTCGCCGGTGTTGTCGCCGACGTGCACGAACTGGTGGCCGCCCTGCGCGAACGTGAACGTGCCGAGCGACTGCCAGCCGTCGACCGCGGTCTGGTCGATGGTCTTCTCGTTCGTCTGGTCGCCCGCCTTGATCTTGTACTTGGCCTGCTTGCTCTGCGCGTACGCCTTCGACGTGTAGACCTGGACCTCGTAGTCGCCGGCCTGCGCGAAGTAGAGGTTCCACTCGCCGTAGTTCTGCTCGTACGACACGGCCGTCGTGTGCGTCCAGTCGAGATCGTTCTTCATGCCGGCGTCGGTGACGTGGCGGATGCCGGCCGCCGGGCCGCCCGCGACGTAGCACGCGCTGCCGTTGTCGATCATGCCGCCGCCCGCGTCGAGCGTCGCGCACGGTCCGCAGTCCTCGGGACAGCTGATCTTCGTCTCGCCGGCGCTGCACGTGCCGTCGCCGCACGTGCCGGGCGGGCCGAGGAACGCGTCGAACGCGGCCTTGTCGCCGTTGAAGCGATCGACGTCGACGCTGCCGCTGATCCCCGCGATGGTCCCGGTCGACGTGTACTGCCAGAACTCCCACGTCGGCCACGTCGACGCGATGTCGGGGCAGCTCGCGCTCGTGTACTGCGCGTGCCACAGCGGGTTGGCGTGCATGTCGGCGTTACCGACGCTGCCCTGCCAGAAGTACATGCCGGTGTAGATGATCGGCTTGCGGCCGATCGCGGCCTCGATGTGGTCGCTCCACCGCTTGATGCCGGCGGCGATGTTGGCCGCCGACACGTTGTCGGCGACCTCGACGTCGAGCACCGGCGGCAGGTCGTCGGGCGCGAGCTTGCCGCCGATCTTCGACAGCACGTAGTCCGCCTGCGCGATCGGATCGTCCTCGGGGCGGAAGAAGTGGTACGCGCCGTGCTTGATGCCGGCCGCGCGCGAGCCCGACCAGTACGAATCGAAGTTCGGATCGTGGTAGGTGCCGTCCGACGTGCGGATGAACGCGTACACGACGCCGTCGTTCTTGACGGAGGTCCAGTTGATCGTGCCTTGGTAGTACGAGACGTCGATACCCTTCACGGTCGGGCCGACGCCGCACACCGTCGTGTCCTGCTCGAGCGAAGCGAGCTTGGACGGCTCCGGCTCCGACGACTGTGCACAGGCGGCGAGGACGACGAGCAAGCTGGCGCGCTTCACGATGAGCGCGTTGCTCAGCAAGATGAGGACCAAACGCAAGCGCGCGACTTCGCACGCACCTACATCGGTTGGACGTGCAAACGATCGTGTTCAGTGCACGTGCCCGTGAGCAGCCTGTGCCGCAGCCGAATGCTCGAGCTCGCAGCAGTGAATCTCGATCGTCAGGTGCGCGACGTCGAGCGCGGACAGCACCGCGTCGCGGTAGTACGTGAGCTCGCGCGGGCGCGCGGTGACGATCGAGACGATGCAGCTGCGGCGGCCCGGGCCGAGCTCCCAGACGTGGAGATCGGCGACGCGCACGTCGTCGATCGCCTCGAGCTTGTCGCGCACGACGTCCTCGTGCTGCGGCGAGCTGACGACGTCGAGCAGCTGCCGGCTCGCCTGCCGGCACAGCGCGACCGCCCACCACGTGATCACCGCGCCACCGACGAGGCCCATCGCCGGATCGCAGAACCACAGGCCCGCGTACTTGCCGAGCGCCAGCGCACCGATCGCGAGCAGCGACGTCATCGCGTCGGCGATGATGTGGATGTAGGCGGCGCGCAGGTTGAAGTCGAGCGTGCCGGCCTTCGGTGGATGTGGGTGCGTGTGGTCGTGGTGGTCGTCGTGATCGTGGTGATCGTGGTCGTGGTCGTGGCCGTGCCCGTGCCCGTACGTGTGGTGGTGACCGAGCAGCGACGCCGACACGAGGTTGACGACCAGGCCGAGCGCCGCGATCGGCAGCGCCTCGCCGTAGCTGACCGCCGGGTGCTGGATCAGCCGCGTGATGCCCTCGATCGCCATCCACAGCGCGACCAGCGCGAGCAGCACGCCGCTGGTGTAGCCGGCGAGCGCGTAGACCTTGCCGGTCCCGAAGCTGAACGTGTCGTTGCCAGCTCGCGTCCGCGCGTACCAGTAGGCGACGAGCGTGAGCCCGAGCGCGCCGACG